>NZ_FXTX01000041.1 GCF_900182795.1 Venenivibrio stagnispumantis | reverse complement strand
ATACCTACATAGCCAAAGTGTTTATCTCACTTTGGGACGGGCTATTTATATTCCGCCATTATACCTGCAAGCATTCCCGTCTGGCGGTATTTTGCTTGCATCTATAACCAACCTTTCTTTCTAAATATATATAACGGAACAACAGAAACAATAAACATTAAAACAAGAGACATATAATAGCCATAATGCCAGTGAAGTTCCGGTATATTTTCAAAGTTCATACCGTATATACTTGCAATAAGGGTAGGTGGCATAAATACAACAGATAGGACAGCAAATATCTTTATAATTTTGTTTTGTTCTATATTAAGAAGTCCGAGAAATGTATTTTGAAGATAATTTAATCTCTCAAAATTAAATCTTGTGTAATCAATAAGAGAATTTACGTCTTTTATCATGATTCTAAGCTCTTCCCTTACTTCAGAAGGAAGTTTATTACTTTTTAAAAGGGAAGATAAAATTCTTTGTTTATCGGTTAAACTTTCTCTTATGGTCATATTTAAATCTTCATAAGAAGATATAGACTCAATTATTGATTCTGTTACATCTATATCACCTGCAGATACTATTTTACCAAGTTTTGATATTTCTTTTGCCGTATATTCAAGTATATCTGCATCTGTAGCTATTCTTATTTCCATTATACCTGCAAATACATAAAATCCATTTTCATAAAATTTAGGATTGCTCATAAGTCTTCTTACAAATTCTTTAAATGTTTTTAACTCTCTATATGCAATTGTTATTATTATGTTATCTTTAAATATAAATGTAACTGTTTCATTAAATGCAGTATCCGTTTCTCTAATTAAAAAATATACGTTAATTGTGATACTATCCTCTTCTTCCCAATATCTTGAACTTATCTCTATTTCTTCTCTTTCTTGAGCTGTTGGAACTTCAACATTAAAATTTTCCATTATCCATCTGATTTCTTCTTCGGTAGGAGAAAGCATATCTATCCATAAAACAGAAGATTTATCTTCACATCTTTCTTGGGTATTTATAGATTTTATCTTTATTTTTGTGCCATCTTTTAAAAAAACTCTAACCATTTTTAAAATCCCTCTTTTTTATTAAAAAATTATACGACTTATTAGATTTAGTGTCAATTGAATAAAA
>NZ_FXTX01000040.1 GCF_900182795.1 Venenivibrio stagnispumantis | reverse complement strand
TGCTTTAAGATAATCTTTTTCTATATATCCTTTTTTAAATTGTTTTTTTATCTGTCTTTGTATGTTTAATATAAATAATGGTGATTTTTGTAGATGGTCTGCTAAATAATTTTCATTCCAAAATATAGTGCAGGGATGATTTACCATAAATTCATATATTTCTTTTCTTTCTATTTGAGAGCGAAGTATTTGTCCGGTTAATTCTAAGGAGTTTCTATATACTCTTGATGGTATCCATTTTTCTTCATTTTTTATATCTTTTTTTAGAATAGTTAATGCTTTTCCTGATTGTTTTAATTTATTTAATGTTTCATTGTTCCATAGATTATTTATCCAGTTGTTTATCTTTCTTTTGTTTATTGAGATTAGATAATCTAAATGTGGATATATGCTTTGTGGTAGGGTTAGACTGTATGATAGGATTATGCTACTCATTTTTTAACTCTTCTATTGCTTTCTTTATTTTATTTGCTCTTAATCCATACAATCTACCGGCAAATGAAGTTAATATCTCTATTAAGTCTTTTACTAATTCTTTTTCCGGTTCTTTCATATCTTTTCCATCCACAGATATAACCTCAACTCCTAATGCATTGAAAAATTCTTCAAAATATTGATATCCAAATCGTGTTAATCTGTCCGGATATGTTATATATATTGCTTTTATCTTTTTCAATTTTGCAAGTTCTATTAACTTTAATAATCCTTTTCTGCCTTCTTTTATTCCACTTGCTATATCTTTTATCTCATAAATCTTTTCATATTTTCCTTCTACTTGTTTTCTTAAAAATTCAATTTGTCTTTCTAAATCTTTCTTTTGGTCTGCTGACGATACTCTGCCGTAAATTGCAACTGCATTATCAGATGCTTGTCCTAAAAATTCCATTAATTTGTCATAATCGTATCTTCTCTCTTTTCCAACTCTAATAGGTTTTAGTTTTCCTTCTTTTTCCCATCTTCTTAATGTACTAACAGATACTCCCAATATTTGTGATGCTTCTCTAATCCTTAATAACTTTTTCATATTAATAATTATAGGTAAATATGGTTAAAAAATCAAGATGCTGTTATCATCCCATTTCCTCTTTTAATTCTTGAAATATTTTGTTTCCTGTAACTCCTGCAAAATGTTCCGCATTTTTCAAAATTTTTTCCAATGCTTCTTTTTGTATTCTTTAAGTTTTTCTTTTAATAACTCTTCAATCAAAACACTTTGAGGCTTTTTATAATATTCAGCCATTTCTTTTAACTCTTTTTCTATACTTGCTGAAAGAACTATATTTTTTCTAACCTTTCTATCAACAGTTTTCACTTCTTCATCTCCTTATATCTTATTAATTTACATTAAATATAATACATCAATATTACTTAGATTGATTGTATTCGTTTAGTACATGGTATATCTGAGAGTGTTTAAAAATTCGCTAATACTTGACAAACAATCAGTTGCTTAACATATTATCTAATCATTGTTTACCAAGGTTAAAAAACTGGTAAAA
>NZ_FXTX01000039.1 GCF_900182795.1 Venenivibrio stagnispumantis | reverse complement strand
TATAACAAAACTGCATATATAGTGCCTCAATGTTATACACAAACTATTGATGAAAACAATCAAATCCATAATCCTTGCTATGCCTGCCATACTGTAGGCAAAGAACCTAACTATGTTGTTGATACAGATTTACAATTAAATTATGATTTCCCTGAGATAGCCCTGAATAATCCTTTCTCAAATTTTTTCAGAAAAGATATAAATGAAAAATTACAATCAATATCTGATGAAGATATTATCAATTATGTGAGACAATCAAATTATATTGATAAAAATGGAAATATAATCTTAAAACAAAATCTGCCAAAAGATTGGAAAGGATATATACCTGATTGTTATTTTAATTTTGATGATGAAGGGTTTGATATAAACCCAAAAACAGGAGAATATACAGGTTGGAGGGCTTTTAGATATTATCCATTCCTTGGAACTTTCTGGCCTACTAATGGTTCTACTGATGATGTTCTTATTAGACTTCCTGAAGCTTTCCAAAAAGATGAAAATGGCAAATTTAATAAAGAAATTTATAAGATAAATCTTGCTATTGTTGAAGCATTAATAAAGCAAAAGGATATAATAACAGAACCTCTTGATGAAAAATTAGCAGGTATTGATTTAGATAAAGATGGAAAAATATCTATCGCTACTTCTGTAAAGTATACATGGGATAAAGATAAAAATTCTATGAGTTATGTTGGTCTGGCTAAAAAATTACTCCAAGAAGGTAAAATCCATCTTGCCGGTGGATTGTATCCGGAAGGCACAGAATTCTTACATACTGTAAGATATATAGATTGGGATGAAAATAAAAATAGTATTAAATTAGCTCCAAGAATGAAAGAAGTAAGATATATGAAAAAAATATATTGGATGACATATTCTGATTTAAAATATATTGTAGATAAAGAACTTGATGAAAGAAATCCTTCTAAATCAGTCAGTAGCTTTCCATCTGTTGATGTATTTGGTGGTAATTACGAGGAAGGTTTAGATAATGGAGTTGGCTGGATTTTATCAGGATATATAGAAGACAAAAAAGGAAATTTAAGACCACAAACAAATGAAGAAACATTATATTGTATGGGCTGTCATAGTGGAATAGGTGCAACTACAGATTCAACATTTGCATTTGCCAGAAAATTTGAAGCTTCTGACAAAGAAGATATACTTTATGGCTGGTTACATTGGAGTCAAAGAGATTTAAAAGGAATACCTGACCATAAAGTTAGATATCAAAAATATGGCGATGTTTATGAGTATGAATTTTATCTAAGAAATAATAAATCAGGAAACGAGTTTAGAACAAATGATGAGGTGATTAATAAATTTTTTAATAAAGATGGTTCTATAAAAGATGATATGGTAAATAAATTACATACAGATATATCTATACTATTATATCCATCTAAGGAAAGGGCAATAATGTTAAACAAATTATATAAATTGATAGTAAATGAACAGGGTTTTATAAAAGGAAGAGAAGCCATAGGAGATTTAGAAAGATATGTTCATAAGGTTTTAAATCCAAATCAAGAAACAGGCATAAAAGAGCCTGTTTATTAA
>NZ_FXTX01000038.1 GCF_900182795.1 Venenivibrio stagnispumantis | reverse complement strand
TTGAACACATTTTCTATGGAAAAGTTAAAAAATCTTACATTTTTCCCTTATATTAAAAATGCTTTATTGGGGTAATTTTATAATGGTTTTGGTATTAATATAAAGATAAAAAGTTAAACTCTTAAGATGGCTTTCTGATAAAGAATTTATTACACCAAAAAGTTTTTCTTTTAACTTATCTAAATCTTTTTACCGGATTTAATTCAGGTGAATATAATTTACCTGCAATTGTTGGCTTTTCTTCTTTTTTATTCCCACAAGCAGTGATTAAAACCATTTTTCTTATCATAATTATTCCTTCAAATAAAAATTATACTTTCAAATAATGCACAAATATTGTGGCTACTGAGAGGTAGATTGTGATGCCGATTATATCGTTTAATGTTAGGATAATAGGACCGGTTGCTATTGTCGGGTCTTTGTTTAATTTATACATAATATAAGGTATAAGCCCACCAACTACGGAAGCTATTAAAATATTAGAAAATAATGCTAATGCTACAACTATTCCAAGTTTATGGTTTATTATCCATATAAAAGCCACAATACCAACAATAAGCGAAATTATAAGCCCTAAAACAAAAGCAACTTTTATCTCTTTTATTAAAGTAAGAATAAAATCTTTATAATTTTCCATAATTCTACCGGTTAAAATACCCCTTGCAGTTATTATGGCTGCCTGAGAACTTATATTACCACTTATTGCAGCTACCATTGGTAAAAAGAATATTATAGGTAAAAACTCCTCAATGGTGCTACTGAAATTACTTATAATAAAAGCAGTTATAAATTCTCCAACTATTGCAAAAAGCATCCAAGGTAATCTCAATTTTGCTACTTTAAATATCTGATTTGTATAAAAAAGCTCTTCTTCCCTTGCTCCTGCCATTTTGAAAAATTCTTCTGTTGTTTTTTCAGAGATTACATCCAAAATATCATAAATATGAATAACTCCTATTAATCTTCTTTCTTCATCTACTACCGGTAAAATCGGAAAATTATATCTTTTGAATATCTCTACAGCTTCTTCTTTTGATGTATCTTCTTTTAAAGCTATAACATCCTTATTTATTATATCTTTTAGTTGTGTATCTTCCGGATAGCTAAGAATTTCTGCTAAGGATATTACTCCGGTTAATCTATTTTTGTTATCTACTGAATAAATATAGATTATCTCCATCTGTGAAGATATTTTTTTAACCTGGGCTAAACATTCTAATACAGTTTCTTCTTCATTTATTGCTATATAATCTTCTTTTATTATAGATTTTATTGTATCTGCTCCGGAAGATATTATCTCTTCTATTTTTTCTTTTTCTTCTTCCTCTAATTTTTCTAAAACTGCTTTTTGAAGCTCTTTTGGAACTTTATCAATAATTTGTGCTATCTCATTTGTAGATAAAGTTAATATTATTCTTGTGCTTTCTTTGATTGGTAAAGTTCTGAGCAAATCTAATTTTATATCTTCTTCAAGGTCAGATAAAACTGCAGATGCCTTTTTTATATCTATTTTCATCAAGATTTCAAAAGTTTTTACCCTTTCATCTCTACTTAAATAAGTAAAAATATAAGCTATATCTCCTTTATGGGCTTTTTCTAAAACCCTTTCTAAAGAGCGATAATTAGCCTTGTGCATCAATCTTTTTATTGTTTCTTTTAAAACTTCTAATGCCGGTGTCAATTGTTCTCCTCAAGAAATTTGGTTATATCCAAGGTCTCTAAGTAATGTTAAATCTTCTTTCCATCTTTCTTTAACTTTAACGTAAAGATTTAGATGGATTTTTTTATTAAGCAAAAATTCAAGTTCTTCCCTTGCTTGTTGTCCTATCTTTTTTAGCATCTGTCCTTTTTTACCGATTATAATTCCTTTATGGTTATCTTTTTCTACATATATGGTAGCATCTATAAAAAGTAGATTTTTATTTTTATCACCTTCTTTTATACCTTCTACTTCTACTGCTACAGAATAAGGAATTTCATCCCTTGTATTTAAAAAAACTTTTTCTCTTATTATTTCTGCAATATATAATTTTAAAGGCAAATCTGTTATCATATCTTCCGGATAAAGAGGAGGAGATTCAGGAAGATATTTTTTTATCACTTCTACCAATCTATCAATATTTATATTTTTTATTGCACTTATTGGAACTATCTCTTTAAAATCATAAAGTTTTGTGCTTTCTTCTATTAGAGGTAAAACTAAATCTCTTTGTATTTTATCAATTTTATTGATAACAAGTATTGTAGGTTTTTGTAATTTTTTTATGTAATTTTCAAGAATTTGTTTATCTTCCGGTGTCCAGCCTTTATCTGCTTCTATAATAAATAGAATAACATCTGCACCTTCCATTCCGGAAACTGCTGACTCTACTACAGATTTTGTAAGTAAATCTGTTCCTTTTTGTACTCCGGGAGTATCAATAAATATAATCTGGGCATCTTTATCATGCTTTACTCCCAAAACCCTTATTCTTGTAGTTTGAGGTTTTGGGCTTACGATAGAAATTTTTGTTTGTAAAATATTATTTAGCAAAGTAGATTTTCCAACATTAGGTCTACCTACTATTGCAACAAATCCAGCTTTAAAATTCTCCAATATTACACCTCTCTATTTATATTTTTACCATTCTGTTAAAAATGCTTTTTTCTCTTCTTCTTCAATAAGTTCCTGCTTTTTAATTATTTCTCTGTTTTTATACTCAATCCAATCTTGCTTTTTATATACATATCTAAATGTTATAATATATCCCACAAATGCAAAACTATGAAATACAACCTGCACCGGTGATAATAAACCTTCATCAAATACAAGGCTAAGTATCTCAGATACAACTGCTGCAAAAAAGATAAATAAAAATGTAATCCCATAAATCATAGTTACCTTTCTGTTTAAAGCAAAATCTTCTTCTGTATACATCACACATACCTACATAGCCAAAGTGTTTATCTCACTTTGGGACGGGCTATTTATATTCCGCCATTATACCTGCAAGCATTCCCGTCTGGCGGTATTTTGC
>NZ_FXTX01000037.1 GCF_900182795.1 Venenivibrio stagnispumantis | reverse complement strand
ATGCAGTTATGGAAAAGACAGATAAAGCAGTAGTTTTACCTATGGATATAACTTGGTCAGATGTTGGCTCTTGGGATAGCGTATATGAAGTTTTAAATAAAGACGAAAATCAAAATGTAAAAATAGGCAATATTTTAGATATAGATACAAAAAACTCATTTATAATGACAGACAAAAGATTAGCAGTTACAGTAGGAGTAGAAGATTTAATAGTGGTAGAAACTCCGGATGTTGTTTTAATAGCAAAAAGAGGAGAAGGTCAAAAAATAAAAGATGTAGTGCAAATATTAAAACAAAATGAAAAAACAAAGCAGATAACCGAGTATCATACTACCGTTTATAGACCTTGGGGAAGTTATACAGAGCTTGAAAAAGGAGAAAGATATAGAATAAAAAGAATAACCGTTTTACCGGGAGAAGCTTTAAGCTTGCAAATGCATTATCACAGAAGCGAACACTGGATAGTAGTAAAAGGCACAGCAAAAGTAATATTAGAACATGATGGCGGAAAAAAAGAAGAGATATATATTCATGAAAATGAAAGCATCTATGTCCCAAAAACAACAAAACATAGGTTAATAAATCCGGGTAAAATTCCACTTGAGATTATTGAAGTTCAAGTTGGTGAATATGTAGAAGAAGATGATATAATTAGATTTGAGGATAAATATCAAAGAGATAGATTAGGATAATAATGAAAAAAAATATCTTACCGGTTATTATTTTACTTTTGGCAGATTTATTTGCTTTTTATGTTTCTTTATTTTTAGCTGTTTTAAGCAGGCAAGTTATAGGTTATCTATATAAAGATATACCTTATTTTAACTTTGATTATTTTTATTTTTTGAAATTTTGGTGGATGCCTTTAATTTTCATATTATTTATAGGATATGAAAAACTTTATATTAAAAGGTTATCTTTTTGGGATGGAGTTAAAGAGTTATTAAAAGCTATATCTATTTCCACAGTTGTTATTCTTGCAGTTGTTTCTCTTGGAAAGTTATCAGATAGTATTTCAAGGCTTACAATAATATTTTTATGGTTTTATGGTATTTTTATTTTTCCTTTATTTAGATTTTTTGTTAAACGAATTTTGTATAAATTAAATATATGGCAAAAAAATGTGTTGATAATAGGAGCCGGTGAAGCCGGTAAGAGTAGTGCTGAAGGTATTTCAAATGATTACCATCTTGGATATAAAGTAGTTGGCTTTCTTGATGATTATAAAGAAGGATTTGTTAATAATGTTCCTATCTTAGGGAAAATAAAAGATTTTGATAACTTGGTTGATAAAATGGAGATAGATACGGTTATCGTTGCTATTCCTTCAATGGATAAAGAGAAATTAACCCATCTTATAAATGATATATATAAAAAAGTTAAAAAAATATTTGTTATACCGGATTTAAAGGGCATAGCCTTGCTAAATAGTGAACTTTATCATCTTTTTATGCAACAGATATTTTTGATAAAAATTAAGAATAATTTAGATTCAAAGATAAATCAATTTATAAAATCTACTTTTGATATAACAGTATCAATAATTATGCTACCGGTTTTATTACCTTTGATATTTATTTTAGGATTACTTATTAAAATAGATTCACCTGGACCTATATTTTTTACTCATCAAAGAATAGGAAAAAATGGAAAAGTTATAAAAGTATATAAATTTAGGTCAATGTTTATAGATGCTGAAAAAAGATTAAAAGAAATACTACAAAAGGATGAAGAGGCAAGAAAAGAATGGGAAACATATTATAAATTAAAAAATGACCCGAGGGTTACAAAAATAGGAAGATTTTTAAGGAAAACTTCTTTAGATGAATTACCACAAATTTTTAATGTTTTAAAAGGAGAGATGAGTCTTGTTGGGCCAAGACCTGTTATAAAGGATGAAATTGAGAAATATTATAAAGATTTTGCAGAATATTACTATATGGTAAAACCGGGTATTACCGGTCTTTGGCAAGTAAGCGGTAGAAGCAATACAGATTATGATTTTAGAGTAGAAATAGACACTTGGTATGTATTAAATTGGTCTTTATGGCTTGATATAATAATTTTATTTAAAACAATCAAAGTTGTTCTAAAAAGAGAAGGAGCTTATTGAGAAAAGATAGTTAAATTTATGTTTTTTTTGATATCAATAGCGAAGAATAATGAGAATTAATTCTTTTTTTAATAATTTTGTAAGGCTAAATTTATATCAATGATTTTAATAAGTTAAAACTGTAAGGGCAGATTTTTAGCAATAATTCTAAGAACTCAAAAAATGTAAGGGCAGAATTTTGGCAATGATTCTAAGAATTTATCCTTACAATTTTTAATCATTGATACTCAATGGTTTGCAGACAGGTAATTTTTTTCGTTATTCATCTTAAAACCATATCCCCATATATATGTTATTATTATATATTACGAAACATTCATATCCGGAACGTTATCCTTTATTTTTTCAATAACTTACTTTGTAATTTCCTTTATAGGACAGGTTTTCAATAAAAAACTTCCTTAAACTTCCTTTCTTTTTTTCAAAAAAATTTTTCATCAAAGGTATATATATTAAAATTCAATTTTGGTGTCTGTAAAACCTTGTCTCATCTTATCAAGAAAAGAGAATTTTTTGTTTAATTACTTTTTTGGAAAAATTCTTATTTTGAAGATTTATTATTAATAACTCCTTTTGAAATTTTTGTTCCTATCTTTTTAACAAGTATTAGCACTTTAATAGCGATTATAAATCATGAAAGTTTGTAAACTATTTAATGTTAAGTTCTTTAGCTAATTGTGAAATACTAACTACTTTTATATCAGGAGAATAAAATTCTTTATCATTTGTTAATATCAAATCACATCCTTCTTTTTTTGCCAAAACATACTGTAATGTATCTTCCAGATCTTTAAATCTTTGATCCTTTTCCATTAAATAAATTGCTTTATTTAAATCCTCATTAGCAAAAGGTATTAATTCAAATATATCTGAAGCTGCTTTTATATCTTCCAACGCTTTTTTCTTTCCTTTTTTACTTAAAATATAATAAACAGTTGTAACTAAATCACAGCTCGTATACAGTTCCAGATCCTTATCAACACAGTAATTCATTATCATATTTGCTACAATACAATTTTCTCTATTTTTATCAAACATATCAATAATTACATTTGCATCTACAAAAACTTTTTTAATATTCACTTCCCCTTTCCTCTTTTAATTCTTGAAATGTTTTGTTTCCTGTAACTCCTGCAAAGTATTCCGCATTTTTCAAAATTTTTTCCAATGCTTCTTTTTTCTTTTTCTTTTTGTATTCTTTAAGTTTTTCTTTTAATAACTCTTCAATCAAAACACTTTGAGGCTTTTTATAATATTCAGCCATTTCTTTTAACTCTTT
>NZ_FXTX01000036.1 GCF_900182795.1 Venenivibrio stagnispumantis | reverse complement strand
ATTTTATCGTCATATTTTTTAGGTCTTCCTCTCTTTTTTTCTTTTTCAGTTATTATATTATGTAGTTCATTTAAATATTTAGATGCTATTTTTAAAATTTTATGCTTAGAAACTTTTCTTTTCATCTTCATAACCTCTAACTTTTACCAGTTTTTTAACATTGGTAAACAATGATTAGATAATATGTTAACCAACTGATTGTCTGTCAAGTGTTAGCGAATTTTTAAACACTCTCCCCCAAAAGTTGCAAAAATTAAAAAATTAATATATAATTATATTCTCATATCCCTCCCTCCCCCTCCCTCCCCCTAATTTGGAGCCTCACAATGAGGCTTCCCTTTTTAAAATTTAATATCCGGAAAATTATATGTTAAAATTAATTATATCTATTCATAAACAAAAAAGGGGGTCTATAATGAAAGGTTTTTGGATGCCTGTTCTGCATTCCCATCTTCCTTTTGTAAAACATCCGGAGTATGATTATTTCTTAGAAGAGCATTGGTTATTTGAAGCTATTGTAGAAGTCTATATTCCACTGCTTATGAAATTTAAACAGCTTGAAGAAGAAGATATATATTTTAGATTGACTACTTCAATAACACCACCACTTGCAGAGATGCTTTCTGATAATCTTTTGATGGAAAAATTTAAAAAATATCTTGACAAAATGATTATTCTTACAGAAAAAGAGATATCAAGAACAAAAGATGATATTCAGTTTAATAAATTGGCAAAGTTTTATAACGAAAGATTTTTAAAAATAAAAGATTTTTTCTATGGCTTTTTAGAACAGAATGTTTTGAATGGATATAGATATTTCAGAGAAAAAGGTTATATTGAAATTATTACCTGTAATGCTACCCATGGTTTTTTACCTTTATTATCTATAAATCAAAATGCAGTAGAAGCTCAAATAAAGATAGCTGTCAAAAATTATCAAAAATATTTTGGAGAAAAACCAAAAGGTATATGGCTTGCAGAATGTGCTTATTACGATGGATTAGATAAAATATTAAAAAAATATGACATAGAGTATTTCTTTTTAGATTCACACGGGATTATATATGGAAAACCGGCACCTATATATGGTGTATTTGCTCCTATCTATACAAAAGAAGGTATAGCAGCTTTTGGAAGAGACCCAGAATCTTCAAAACAGGTCTGGAGTTCAAAAGAAGGTTATCCGGGAGATTTTAATTATAGAGATTTTTACAGGGATATAGGATTTGACCTTGATTTTGATTATATAAAAGATTTTATATCTCCTGATGGACACAGAGTATACACCGGAATTAAATATTATAAAATAACCGGAAATGTTGACCTTGGAGAGAAAGAGCCATATATACCGGAAAATGCCTATCTAAAAGCAGAAGAACATGCTTTGCATTTTCATTTTTCAAGGGAAAAACAGATAGAATATTTATCTAAATTTATGGATAGAAAGCCATTGATAGTTTCACCTTATGATGCAGAACTTTTTGGGCATTGGTGGTTTGAAGGACCTGAATTTTTATATCATCTGTTTAAAGCATTAGATAAATTTAAACAGATAAAACCTATAACTCCTTCTGAATATCTTGAAATTTATAAAGAAAATCAGATTGTTAGACCATCTCCATCTTCATGGGGAGATAAAGGATATTTTGAAGTTTGGTTAAATGAAGGAAATGATTGGATATACAAACATCTTCATTATATGGCAGATAGAATGTTAAAACTCAAAGAGATTTATAAAGATGAAACAGATAACATAAAAATAAGAGTTTTAAATCAGATGCTTAGAGAATTATTGCTTGCTCAAAGTAGTGATTGGGCATTTTTAATAACGACAAAAACAGCTAAGGAATATGCTACAAAAAGAACAAAAGAACATATTCATAATTTTTTGACCCTTGATAATATGTTATCTTCTTCAAATTTTGATATAGATATTATAAAATGGTTAGAACATAAAAACTCTATTTTTCCGGATTTAAATTATAAAACAGATTTTTGAGAGGTAATATGATAAAAGAAATTCAAGAATGCTTAGAACTTCAAGATAAATTAAATAAACGAATAAATGAAAACTGGAGAGAGATAAGAAAATCGGAAGATTTTTATAGGGCTATATGGCTTGAATCTGCCGAAGCAGTAGAAAGTCTTCCCTGGAAATGGTGGAAAAAAGTAGAACCAAACTGGGATAATGTTAATATAGAGATAGTTGATATATGGCATTTTATATTATCATTGGTTTTAAAAGAAAATGTAGAAGTGGATAATTTTTATAAAGGCTTAAATGAAGATTTTAAAGACAGCAATATTGACGGATATTTAGCAAATAAATATTTTGAACTTAAATATACTGAAAATCTTGATAAAAGTCATCTTATCATATTTTTATTTGAAAGGGTTGCAGAGTATGCATTGAGAGAAGATATAAAATCTGTTCTATTTTGGTTTGGAGTTTTAGTTAAAAATAGCATAACCTTTGAAAAACTTTTTAATTTATATATTGGAAAAAATCTTTTAAACCATCTAAGACAAGAACTTGGATATAAAGATGGAAGTTATAAAAAAGTGATTAATGGTATGGAAGATAATGAGTATCTGATGAAATTACTTGAAGAAACAAAAGATATAAGATTAGTAGAAGAAAAGCTCCGGAAGATTTTAAAGGAGGAGTAAAATGGAAAGCGTAGGTTTTATTTATCAGTTATTTTGGCTTTTATTTATCTTTATGTTTTTATTTCCTTTAATACAGGCTCAGACTCTACAATGGGCAAGGGAGAGGATTATAAAATCTATAGAAGCAAAAAACAACTCAAGGGTAATAACATTAATACATAGGCAAGAAAGTAGGTCTTTATTTGGATTTTTCTTTATGAGAATGATAACAATAGAAGATTCTGAAGCTGTGCTTAGAGCTATAAGACTTACACCTTCTAATATGCCTATTGATTTTATAATACATACTCCCGGTGGACTTGCTCTTGCTGCTACACAAATTGCAAATGCTTTAGCAGAACATAAAGCAAAGGTTAGAGTTATAGTGCCTCACTATGCAATGTCAGGAGGAACACTTATAGCATTGGCAGCAGATGAGATAGTTATGGATCATTTTGCTGTTTTAGGCCCTGTTGACCCACAACTTGGTCAAGAGCCGGCTGCATCTATAGTAAAAATAGAACAATTAAAAGAGCCAAAGGATATAGATGACCAAACATTGGTAAAAATAGATATGAGTAAAAAAGCATTAAAACAGATGCATGATACGGTAAAACATATTTTAATGAAAAAAGGATTTTCTGAAGAAAAAGCTGATTTTATAGCAACAGAATTATCTCAGGGAAAATGGACTCATGACTATCCTTTAACAGTTAATTATTTGAAAGAACTTGGTTTAAATATATCTACAGATATGCCGGAAGAAGTTTATGCTTTAATGGATTTATATCCTCAACCTTCAGGTATTCCATCTGTTCAATATATACCTCAACCTTATAGTAAGGAATTTAAAAGATGAAAAAATTAAGAACTATATTTATAACTGGATTATTTGTTTTAATACCTATTGTAGTAACATTTTGGATAATAAAAACAGTTTTATCTTCTGTAAATAATTTAATACTTCCATATTTAAGGGAAGCAGGTTTGCCTATTCCGGATATTCCGGGTATAGGTATTATTATAACTATTTTAGTTATTTTAATTCTTGGATTACTTGGTCAAAATTACGCCGGTAAAAAATTGCTTGATTTGTGGGATAGTTTTATCGGAAAAATACCTGTTGTAAGGTCTATCTATTCTGCTACAAAACAAACAATGGAAACTTTATTTGCAAAAAAAGAAAGCTTTTCTAAAACTGTTTTAGTTCAATTCCCAAGAGAAGGCAATTTTGCCATAGGATTTATATCTAATGAACTAAAAATATGTAATATTGATTATTATATAGTATTTATACCATTTGGAATAAACCCTACCGGTGGGCATCTAATTATAGTAAAAAAAGAGGATGTTATACTCACAGATTTGAGTGTTGATGAAGCTATGAGAACAATTATATCTGGTGGTTTGGCAGTTAAAAAACAAATCAAATTAATTAAAGAATATAAAGAAATGGGCTAACAACAGCACCTTGATTTTTTAATTATATTTATTCTACAATTATTAATATGAGAAAATTATTAAGAATTAGTTAAGCATCAAAAATAAGGTTTAATTAAAATGAGTAGCATAATCCTATCATACAGCCTAACCCTACCACAAAGCATATATCCATATTTAGATTATCTAATCTCTATAAACAAAAGAAAGATTAATAACTGGATAAATAACCTATGGAACAATGAAACATTAAATAAATTAAAACAAGCAGGAAAAGCATTAACCATCCTCAAAAAAGATATAAAAAATGAAGAAAAATGGATACCATCAAGAGTATATAGAAATTCTTTAGAACTAACAGGA
>NZ_FXTX01000035.1 GCF_900182795.1 Venenivibrio stagnispumantis | reverse complement strand
AAAAAGATTTACAGAATGGTTTTACGGCAAGATAAAAGATAAACTCCAATACAAAGCAAAACTAAAAGGTATAAGAATATTAGAAGTTCCACCATTATATACAAGCCAATATTGTCATAAATGCAATAAAAAATCAAAAGGAGACAGATTAACATTTAAATGTGAATGTGGAAAATACGATAGAGATTACAATGCAAGTGTAAATATAGGAAAAAGAGCAATAAGAATAATAAATAGAATAAAGGCTGGCAAGTCAAAATCCGGAGAGTATAACTCAAAGGATACTCCTGCCAGAAATCCGTCTCGTCAGGGGCTTGCCAGTTTTACCGGTCTAATATCAGTATTGTCATTAAGCAGACTTGTAGCATACAGCAGTTTAGTAGAAATTTCAGCAATAAAACTCAAAAGACTAATCAAATGGATAGATAAACGAAATTATGGATATGGATAGATGGGACGGAACAAGTAAAGATTTTGATGCTTACTCCGGGTTTCAAGGCACAGTTTTAAATGATTTATTAAAAGAAAGAGGAATAAAGAGAGTTTTTGTCGGTGGAGTTGCTACAGATTATTGTGTAAAAAATACGGTTCTTGGTGCTATAAATCTTGGCTATCAAGTATTTTTATTATCCGATGCAATTAAAGGTGTAGATATTAATCCTGATGATAGCAAAAAAGCCATAAATCTTATGCTTTCAAAAGGAGCAGTTTTAATAGATATTCAAAAGATAATTAATCAGTATTAAGAGGTATTTATAATGCCGGTATTATCAGAGAAAAAAGTATATAGTTATGAAGATATAGATAAATTACCGAAAGGATTTTATGAAATAATTGATGGAGAGGTTGTGAATTTAGCTCCAACAGGATTTGAGCATGGAAGTTTAGAATTAAGTATTGGTATGTTTTTAAATAAACATTTAAAAGATAAAGGATATGTAGCTGTTGGAGAAGTTGGAATATTAATACAGAAAAATCCCCTTAGAATAAGAGGAGCTGATATTATTTATATCTCAAAAGATAAAGCACCGGAAAAACCTACCGGCATATTAGAGCTACCACCAAATTTAATAATAGAAATTCTTTTCCCGAGTAATACAATCTCAGAAATAGAAGAAAAGATAGAAGATTATTTTAAGATAGGAACGGAAAGATTAATCATAATCAATCCGGCTCATAAAAAAATATATATTTATCAAAATGGAAAAAATATAGTAGAAATATATAATTTTGATGATGAGATAGAATTTATAAATGGTTTAAAAGGTAAATTAACAGAAATAATTAATCAGTATTAAGAGGTAAAATATAAAAGTTGAATTTTAAATATATAACAGAGATAAAAGAAGCAGAGGAAGTATTAGAGAATCTAAAAAATGAGAGATACTTATATCTTGATACAGAAGTAGCCGTAAAAGATTTTGAAAAAATAGATTTTTTCAATGATAAAATAAGATTAATACAGATAGGAACAGAAAAAGATATTTTTATATTTGATTTATTTAAGATAGATGATATAAATCAAAAGCTAAAAGAGATTTTAGAAACAAAAGGAATAATAGGACATAACTTAAAATTTGATATTAAATTTTTAAAAACAAATCTGAATATTTTTCCAACAATTGTATTTGATACAATGATAGCTTCTCTTATCCTTAGCGAAGGAGAAGACCAAAAACATTCATTACTTGCAGTTAGCAATAGATTAGCCAATTTTGATTTAGATAAATCTTTGCAAAAATCCGCATGGCATACAGAAATATTAACACAAGAGCAACTAATATATGCAGCAAAAGATATAGAAGCGTTAAGAAATATATTTCCTATATTAAGAGAAAGATTAAATAAGATAGATAAACATAAAACATCCGGAAAGATTAGTGAAATATTTGATTTACATAATGCAGTTGCACTTGTAGAGATGGCTTTTGTGCCACAAGTTGCAATGATGGAATTAAGAGGTGTTTATATTGATAAAGAAAGATTAAAAAGTATGATAAAAGAAGCATCTTCCAACTATCAAAAAAGTTATATAGAGTTTAAAACAAAATATAGAATAGACCCTTTTTCTCCACAGCAGGTAAGTAATTGGATAGTAAATAAATTAAAAATAGACCTTCCAAAAACGGAAAAAGGCTCATTTTCTTCACAGGATAAATATTTGATAAAATATCAAGATAAACCGGAAATAAAAAATCTGTTATATATTCGTTCTACCAAAAAAATCCTTGATAAATTAAATGAATTACAAAATTATTTAAAAGATAACAGAATTTACGGAGAGTTTAAACAGATAGGAGCACCTACCGGCAGAATGGCTTCATTAAAACCAAATTTACAAAACATCCCCAAAGATTTAAGACATCTATTTACTGCTCCGGAAGGATACAGCATAATTACTGCCGATTATTCACAGATAGAACTTAGACTTGTTGCAGAATATACAAAAGATGAAAATATGGTAAAAGCATTTAAAGAAAATAAAGATTTGCATAAACTTACAGCAAGTATTATAACCGGCAAAAATTATGAAGAAATAACAAAAGAAGAAAGAAACCTTGCAAAAGCTATAAATTTTGGATTAATATATGGAATATCTCCTAAATCCCTAATGGATTATGCAAGTTCAAATTATGGAATAAATATAACTCTACCAGAAGCCAATAAATTTCATAAAAATTTTTTTGAATTTTATAAAGATATAAAAAAATGGCATGAAGAAACAAAAAATCATCTAAACCATCATGGCTATATTATAGCAAAAACTTTACTTGGAAGAAGAATATTAGCTAAAAAATTTACAGATGCAGTAAATTATCCTATACAGGGCTCCGGCAGTGATTTACTTAAACTTGCCGTTGTTTTATTTGCCTTAGAGAAAAAAGATTTATATGCTTATATTGTAAATCTAATACATGATGAAATAGTTATAGAAGTAGCAGATAAAGATATAGAAAAAACAAAAGAAGCTCTCTCTATAGCTATGGAAAAAGCCGGAAAAATCTTATTAAAAGAAGTGCCTGTTGCTTTTGAGATAAATCTTTCAAAATCTTGGGACGGCAGGATAAACCTGTTTTTGTTTATAAGCTAATAGTGGAAAACAGCATAGAAGAAAAAATTTTAAAACTTCAAGAAAAGAAGAAACAATTGTAGGAAATTTACCATGAAAAAGCAGATATTTTCAAAATCTCAAAAGAAGAAATTTTATCTTTATTAGATTAAATCAAGTTCGAAAGTGCAAAGATTTATTTAATAGATAAAACCAAATAGCCATAAAGGGATTTTTCTATCAAATCCTACCTCTATATCATCAACGGCTAAATAGCCGTTAGATAATCCTTTCAGTTGTGAAAAATCTTTATTTTTACCACCTATTTCAAAAATATATTTTTCATCAACCAAAAAATCTCCCTTATCAAGATAATATAATTTATGTTTATATATAAGTTGAGATACAAAAAATGTTTCTCTTATATTTCCTTTATCTTTTTCCAAGCATAAAGCATTAAAAAGATTTGGATTTCCAAGATAGAGTTTATCCGGTTTTCTCAAAGATTTAAATCTTTTTGCTTCGTGAGATATATGAATTATTAGCTGTGCCCTTTGTAGATAATCTATATATTTATAAAGAGTTGATTTTGTTATATTGCTAATATTGGCTAATTTCTCAACAGACAGTTCCAAAGGTTTTGAAACACATAAAGTAGTTAATAATTTTTTTAATGAATGGATTTTATCTGTAGGTATATTATATATTTCACCTATATCATAATATAAAGATGCATTTATGCTATCGGTTAATTTATCTATATATTTTTCCTTATCCTCAAAATAAAACGGATAAGCTCCGAAATTTATATATTCATCATATAATTTTAATATCCTATCATCTAAACTGCTGATTATAGTTTGAACTATATCTGTATGATTTTGAATTATCTCTTCTAGATTATAACTATTCAATGCTAATCCTTTTGAAAGCTCTATATACTCTCTGAAAGATAAAGCCGGAAGTTTAAACATAGAAAACCTTCTTATAAAATCCGGTTCAGTTATTGATAAGGCAGAAGAACCGGAAAAATAAATCTTTAAATCTAAAAAATCATAAGCAGATTTCAGATGTCTTTGAAAATCTTTTATTTTATGTATCTCATCTATAAATATATATTTTCCACCTTTTTTGTAAAAATGTTCTAAAAAATCAAATAAATTAATATCCACAAATAAAGGATGATCACAGGATATATATATTGCATCTTTAACGGGTAAAGAGAGTTCCTTTAAAAGCTGAACCATTAATGTTGTTTTTCCTACACCTCTTGGACCATATATCCCTATAACCTTAGCATTGCTATTTTTAATATTATTATAAATAAACCTCTTATAGTTTGGATATTTCTGAGATAACTTTAAAACAGAAAGTTGTATAGCTTTTTCCAAAATATTTTCCATTAGTTCATTCCATTAAACTAAAATTGCTAATATTAGTATATCACATTAGACTAAATTTTGTTTTTAATAATTTCTCAATCACTATAAGATGTCTATAAAAGGGGGGAACTATATTGATATATTATATTTTATGTATATATTTTAAATGTAAATTAATAATGCATAAGGAGATGAAGAAGTGAAAACTGTTGATAGAAAGGTTAGAAAAAATATAGTTCTTTCAGCAAGTATAGAAAAAGAGTTAAAAGAAATGGCTG
>NZ_FXTX01000034.1 GCF_900182795.1 Venenivibrio stagnispumantis | reverse complement strand
CAGGATAAGATTCCTTTGGAGAGTTTGATCCTGGCTCAGCGCGAACGTTGGCGGCGTGCCTAACACATGCAAGTCGTGGGGCAGCAGGCCTTACCTTCGGGTAAGGTGCTGGCGACCGGCAAACGGGTGAGTAACACGTAGCTTACCTACCCATAGGTTGGGGATAACTGCCCGAAAGGGCAGCTAATACCCAATAATGAGAAAACTCCAAAGCCGCAAGGCGCCTATGGATGGGGCTGCGTCCCATCAGCTTGTTGGTGAGGTAATGGCTCACCAAGGCTACGACGGGTAGCCGGTCTGAGAGGATGACCGGCCACAGTGGGACTGAGACACGGCCCGCACCCCTACGGGGGGCAGCAGTGGGGAATATTGGGCAATGGCCGAAAGGCTGACCCAGCAACGCCGCGTGGTGGATGAAGCCCTTCGGGGTGTAAACACCTTTTCTGGGGGAAGATTATGACGGTACCCCAGGAATAAGGGACGGCTAACTACGTGCCAGCAGCCGCGGTAATACGTAGGTCCCGAACGTTGCGCGAAATTACTGGGCGTAAAGGGTCCGTAGGCGGTCTGGTAAGTGGTAGGTGAAAGCCCACGGCTTAACCGTGGAATTGCCTTCCAAACTGCCGGACTTGAGGGTGGAAGAGGTCGGCGGAATTCCCGGTGTAGCGGTGAAATGCGTAGATATCGGGAGGAACACCAGTAGCGAAGGCGGCCGACTGGGACATTCCTGACGCTGAGGGACGAAAGCTAGGGGAGCAAACCGGATTAGATACCCGGGTAGTCCTAGCCGTAAACGATGGATGCTTGATGTGACCTGGGATACCAGGTCGTGTCGTAAGCTAACGCGTTAAGCATCCCGCCTGGGGAGTACGGCCGCAAGGTTGAAACTCAAAGGAATTGACGGGGACCCGCACAACCGGTGGAGCGTCTGGTTTAATTCGATGCTAACCGAAAAACCTCACCAGGGTTTGACATCCGGTGTGTCGTATCCGAAAGGGTACTAGCCTATGATTTCTCATAGGTGCGCCGGACAGGTGGTGCATGGTCGTCGTCAGCTCGTGTCGTGAGATGTTGGGTTAAGTCCCGCAACGAGCGCAACCCTTGCCCTGTGTTACCAGCGGGTTATGCCGGGGACTCACAGGGGACTGCCGGCGATAAGTCGGAGGAAGGAGGGGATGACGTCAGATCAGTATGCCCTTTATGCCCTGGGCTACACAGGCGCTACAGTGGCAGGGACAATGGGATGCAATGCAGCAATGCGGAGCTAACCCCAAAAACCCTGTCGTGGTGCGGATTGGGGGTTGCAACTCACCCCCATGAAGGCGGAATCGGTAGTAATGGCGAATCAGCAATGTCGCCGTGAATACGTTCCCGGGTCTTGTACACACCGCCCGTCACGCCATGGGAGTCGGGTTCATCGGAAGTCCCCGAGCTAACCGCAAGGAGGCAGGGGCCGATGATGGGCCCGATGACTGGGGCGAAGTCGTAACAAGGTAGCCCTAGGGGAACCTGGGGCTGGATCACCTCCTTTATAGGGATTTCCCTATCATCATTCATGGCACTTAGTTCTCCAACTAAACTGCTAAGGGCCTTTAGCTCAGACGGTTAGAGCGTACCCCTGATAAGGGTAAGGTCAGTGGTTCGAATCCACTAAGGCCCATTCTCTTAGGGGACGTAGCTCAGTTGGGAGAGCATCTGCTTTGCACGCAGAAGGTCAGGGGTTCAAATCCCCTCGTCTCCACTACTTGGCAATTGAATAAGTGTAAGGTTGTAGGAAGTTTGTTAGGCCAAGCTGCTAAGGGTCCATGGTGGATGCCTCGGCAGCCAGAAGGGATGAAGGGCGTGGCAAGCTGCGATAAGCCACGGGGAGCCGCAAGCAGGCTGTGATCCGTGGATTCCCGAATGGGGAAACCCGCTGTCCCATAGGACAGCATCCTACCTCACGGTAGGAGCCGAACCGGGCGAAGTAAAACCTTTTAGTAGCCCGAGGAAAAGAAACCGAAAGGGATTCCCTCAGTAGCGGCGAGCGAACGGGGAATAGCCTAAACTGATGTGGTGCCATGGTGGTAGCCTTAGCCACATCAGGGTAGTGGGATGTATCCGGAGGAAGCTACCACTTCCTCGGGGAGTTACAAAAGCAGCAGATAGCAGAAGTAGTTGGAATACTACGCCATAGAGGGTGATAGCCCCGTATGCAAAATCTGCTGCTCTCCCTGGGATACACTCCCGAGTACCACTGCCCCCGTGAAAGGTAGTGGGAATCTGCCCAGACCACTGGGTAAGGCTAAATATTCCTGGCTGACCGATAGCGCATAGTACCGCGAGGGAAAGGTGAAAAGAACCCCTGTGAGGGGAGTGAAAGAGAACCTGAAACCATGGATCTACAAGCCAGTGGAAGGGCTATTTTATAGCCCGACTGCGTGCCTCTTGGAAAATGAGCCAGGGAGTTGTGGTATGCGGCTAGCTTAAGCCGTTAGGCGTAGGCGTAGGGAAACCGAGTCCGAATAGGGCGTCTAAGTCGCATGCTGCAGACGCGAAGCGGAACGATCTATCCATGCCCAAGGTGAAGGGCGGGTAACACCGTCTGGAGGCCTGAACCAATCGGTGCTGCAACACAGTTGGATGAGGTGTGGATAGGGGTGAAAAGCCAATCGCGTTCCGTGATAGCTCGTTCTCCCCGAAATGCATCGACGTGCAGCGTCAAGCGTTCCTTCCCGGAGGTAGAGATACTGATTGGGCTAGGGCCCCGAAAGGGGTACCGAACCCAACCAAACTCCGAATGCCGGGATAGGTAGCTTGGCAGTGAGTCTACGAGGGATCAGCTCCGTAGACGAGAGGGAAACAACCCAGATCACCAGCTAAGGTCCCTAAGTGCACGCTAAGTGGAGAAGGATGTGAACTCTCTAAGACAGCGAGGAGGTTGGCTTAGAGGCAGCCATCCTTTAAAGAGTGCGTAACAGCTCACTCGTCGAGAGAGTTCGCGCCGAAAATTTAACGGGGCTAAGCGTGCCACCGAAGCTGTGGGATAGTCCGAAAGGACTATCGGTAGGGGAGCGTACCCTGTGGGTTGAAGTCATACCGTGAGGAGTGATGGACTGCAGGGTAGTGAGAATCCTGGTATGAGTAGCAGCGAAGACAGGTGAAAAACCTGTCCGCCGGAAACCCAAGGTTTCCAGCTCAACGTAAATCGGAGCTGGGTTAGTCGGTACCCTAAGGTGAGGGCGAAAGCAGTAGCCGATGGGAAGCAGGTTAATATTCCTGCACCAGCGGACTGGAGGCTAAGGCATGACGCAGAAGGATAGGCCCTGGGAAGCTATGGATCGCTTCCTCTAAGCTCGCAAGGGTGAGGCATAGGCAAATCCGTACCTCGTTTAGCCTGAGCGGTGATGGGGAGAGCAGGCTTGTCCTGCTCAACAGGGCTGACTTCATGCTGCCAAGAAACAATGTCGTAGCCGTTGAAGGTTCGCTGACCGTACCGTAAACCGACACAGGTGGGTTAGGTTAGCAGCCTAAGGCGTTCGGGGTAACTCTCCTCAAGGAACTCGGCAAATTGACCCCGTAACTTCGGGATAAGGGGTGCCCACAGCAATGTGGGCCGCAGAAACCAGGTGGGGGCGACTGTTTACCAAAAACACAGCACTGCGCAAACTCGTAAGAGGACGTATGCGGTGTGAAACCTGCCCAGTGCCCGTAGGTTAAGGGGATGGGTGCAAGCCCTGAACCGAAGCCCGGGTAAACGGCGGCCGTAACTATAACGGTCCTATGGTAGCGAAATTCCTTGTCGGGTAAGTTCCGACCTGCATGAATGGTCCAACGATCCCCACGCTGTCTCGAGGAGAGTCCCGGTGAAATTGTAGTGCCGGTCAAGATTCCGGCTTCCTGCGGCAGGACGGAAAGACCCTGTGAAGCTTTACTGTACCCTGACACTGATTGTCTGCTCACCATGCGCAGGATAGGTGGGAGCCTGTGAAGCCCTCCTTTCGGGGAGGGTGAAGGCGTCGGTGAGATACCACCCTTGGTGTGTGGATAATCTAACCGAGCCGTGTTACCCACGGACGGGACAATGTCAGGCGGGCAGTTTAACTGGGGCGGTTGCCTCCTAAAGAGTAACGGAGGCGCTCAAAGGTACCCTCAGGTGGGTCGGAAATCCACCGTTAGAGTGCAAAGGCATAAGGGTGCCTGACTGCGAGACTGACAGGTCGAGCAGATGCGAAAGCAGGACTTAGTGACCCACATGTCCCGCGTGGAAGGGCATGTGATCAGCGGATAAAAGCTACTCCGGGGATAACAGGCTAATCCCGCCCAAGAGCCCATATCGACGGCGGGGTTTGGCACCTCGATGTCGGCTCGTCGCATCCTGGGGCTGAAGTAGGTCCCAAGGGTTGGGCTGTTCGCCCATTAAAGCGGCACGCGAGCTGGGTTCAGAACGTCGTGAGACAGTTCGGTCCCTATCCGCCGCAGGCGCAGGATACTTGAGAGGAGCCATCCTTAGTACGAGAGGACCGGGATGGGGCAGGCTCTGGTGTACCAGTTGTTCCCCAAGAGCAGCGCTGGGTAGCCATCCTGCTACGGGATAAGCGCTGAAAGCATCTAAGCGTGAAGCCCACCTCAAGATTAGGTATCCCTGAAGGGCCGTGGGAGACTACCACGTTGATAGGCCACAGGTGGAAGCTCGGTGACGGGTGGAGCCAAGTGGTACTAATCGCCCGTTCGGCTTGGCCTCTTACTTCCTATTATCCTTACACTTATTCTTTTGCCAATCCCCCGGTGTCCATAGCGGTGGGGCAACACCCGGTCCCATTCCGAACCCGGCAGTTAAGCCCACCAGCGCCCATGATACTGGCTGCGAGAGCGGTCGGAAAAGTAGGTCGATGCCGGGGCCTTTATCCCTACTTCACCCTGTAAAATATCACCCCCATTTCCTCTTCCTCTTT
>NZ_FXTX01000033.1 GCF_900182795.1 Venenivibrio stagnispumantis | reverse complement strand
ATGCAGTTATGGAAAAGACAGATAAAGCAGTAGTTTTACCTATGGATATAACTTGGTCAGATGTTGGCTCTTGGGATAGCGTATATGAAGTTTTAGATAAAGACCAAAATCAAAATGTAAAAATAGGCAATATTTTAGATATAGATACAAAAAATTCACTTATAATGACAGACAAAAGATTAGCAATTACGGTAGGAGTAGAAGATTTAATAGTGGTAGAAACTCCGGATGTTGTTTTAATAGCAAAAAGAGGAGAAGGTCAAAAAATAAAAGATGTGGTGCAAATATTAAAACAAAATGAAAAAACAAAGCATATAACCGAATATCATACTAACGTTTATAGACCTTGGGGAAGTTATACTGAACTTGAAAAAGGAGAAAGATACAGAATAAAAAGAATAACCGTTTTACCGGGAGAAGCTTTAAGCTTGCAAATGCATTATCACAGAAGCGAACACTGGATAGTAGTAAAAGGCACAGCAAAAGTAATATTAGAACATGATGGCGGAAAAAAAGAAGAGATATACATTCATGAAAATGAAAGCATATATGTTCCTAAAACAACAAAACATAGATTAATAAACCCTGGTAAAATTCCACTTGAGATTATTGAAGTTCAAGCTGGTGAATATGTAGAAGAAGATGATATAGTTAGATTTGAGGATAAATATCAAAGAAACAGCTTAGGGTGATTAACAATAAGAAAAATGGATAAAGAAGAAATAGTGGAAGAAATAAAAGAAGAGAAATATACGGAATTTTTGTATTTTTTGAAAAAAGTGTATGGAAATAAAGAAAACATATCAACAAAATCAGATGAAGAAGCTTTAGAAAAAGCACTTAAAGAGAAATATGGATTATAATATTATGTTGGTAAAAATACAGATGAAGATAATATTGTTGAGTTAGGAGATGCCTTTAAAAGAGATGGAATATTATAAAGATTTAATTTTAGAGCTTACTAAAAAAGATATAAAAGTTAGGTACAAAAATAGTTATTTAGGTTATTTATGGTCTTTAGCGAATCCATTATTTTTAACATTGATTTTTTATTTTATTTTTAAAATAGTTACAAAGGTTCAAATTCCTAATTATACTTTATTTTTAATTAGTGGTCTATTTATATGGCAATGGATAAGTAATTCTATTATGGCTGGTACAAATTTATACATATCTAATGCTTCTTTGATAAAAAAAGTTAATTTTCCAAGAAATTTTTTAGTTATTTCTTTAGTACTTAGCGAAGGATTTAATTTTATAATTTCTATACCGGTTATTATTTTTTTTGTGTATTTTTATGGTAAAAGTATAAGTTTAAATTGGAGCATTATTCCTGTATATTTAACTATTTCAGCATTATTTATTTATTCATTAAGTTTATTAATAGCAACTATTAATCTATTTTTTAGAGATATGGAAAGAATTACAGGTCTATTTTTAACTTTTGTTTTTTATTTAACTCCTATTATATATCCAATGAGTATGGTACCGAATGAATATAAATTATATTTATATGTTAATATTTTTTTCCCCATTGTTAATATATGGCAGGAACTTTTTTTTAATAATCATATTTCTTATATGAGTATTTTACTTTCAGTAATTTATTCAATTTTATTAGTATTTATATCTCATAAAATTTATAATAAATTAAAATATAAATTTGCGGAGTTAGTATGATAAGAATTGAATTTAAAAATGTATATAAATATTACACTCTTTTAAATACAGGAGGTATAAAAAATTTTATATTACACTTTTTTAAGCATGTGAAAGATATAAGAAAAAATAAAGTCCTTGCTTTAGAAGATATTTCCTTTACTGTTAAAGATAAAGAGGTTGTAGGAATTATTGGTAAAAATGGGGCTGGTAAAAGTACTATATTGGGTTTAATAGCAGGGGTGTTAGCCCCTACAAAAGGAAACATTTTTGTAAATGGCAAAGTTGCACCTCTTTTAGAATTAGGAGCAGGATTTCATCCAGATTTAACCGGAAGAGAAAATATTATATTAAATGGTATCCTTTTGGGAATGACAAGAAAAGAAATTTTAGATAAATTAAACTCGATTATAGAATTTAGTGAATTAGGTGAATTTATAGATGAGCCTATTAGGATATATTCATCAGGAATGCTCTCAAGACTGGGATTTTCGGTTGCCGTTCATGTAGATCCGGATATTTTACTAATTGATGAAGTATTGTCAGTAGGAGATCATAGATTTCAAGAAAAAAGTAAGAATAAAATTTATGAATTTAAACAAAAGGGTAAAACGATAGTATTTGTTAGTCACGATATAGGTACTATTAAAGAACTTTGTACAAAAGTAATTTTAATAAATAATCATAAATTAATTTATGAAGGTGATGTAGAAAAAGGAGTAGAAATCTATGAAAAATTATAAGATATTAATAGTAGGATATGATTTTGAACAAAAAATTCATAGAGGAATTACTTTTTACGGAAAAGCTTTGATTAAGTCTTTAAAAGAAATTGGTAATGAAATATATTTGTTAACCTCTGGAGAATTCTCAGAAGAAGAATATATTTATCTTTTAAATATTATAAGGCAGTTGGATAGTCCTAATTATCTTGATAAGAAGGGAAAATTATTATTTTTTATAAAAAATTTAATTAAGAAAAGACAAGATATTATTGAAAATAAATTTATATTTCAGGATAGTAAATTAAATTATTTAAATCATGTTAAGTATTTTTATAATATTCCTTATTTTTACGATTTAACAACTGTGCATAATAGATTTTTTCTTAAAAAGCCTATGGATTTAAATATAGAAAATAAAGCAGTTGATTTAATAATAACAACCTCTCCTATGAACATAAAAACAGATGTGCCACTAATGCAAACACTTCACGATGTTATTCCTTTGAGTTGTAGATTTCATCCACCAATGGATGATTCTAAAATTTTTTATTATAGAGTAAAAAATATGTTAAGATATTCATATAAGATTCTTTCTGTAAGTGAATATTCTAAACAAGAATGCTTAAAGATTTTCCCTTCATTTGAGGATAAAATAGAAGTCGTACATCAGCCAATACCTGTATATGAAGATGAAAAATTGTTAGCAGAAGAAGAAATAGTTCAAGAAAGTATTTTAAATAAATTTAATCTAAAAAAAGATAATTTTTTATTTTATGTTGGTATGTTAGAAAAAAGAAAAAATATTAAAGGAATGATAGAAGCGTTTTTGGGTGTTTACGATAAAATAAAAATACCTTTAGTTTTTGCAGGAGGTTTAGGCTATGGGCAAGAAGAATTTATTAATTATTTAAAAGATACAAAATTAAAGAAAAAAATAAAATATCTTGGGTATATAAATAATATTGAAAAACTTGTATTGCTTAAAAATAGTAGAGCATTTTTATTTCCTTCTTTTAATGAAGGTTTTGGTTTACCACCATTAGAAGCTATGTTAATGGGAACAAATGTATTAACTTCTAATACTTCTGCCTTACCAGAAGTATGCGGAGATGCTGCATTATTAATTAATCCATTTAATATAAAAGAATTAGCAGATGGCATAATAGAAATTACTCTAAATGAACGATTAAGAGAAAATTTAAAACTTAATCATAAAAAACAAATTGAAAAATTTTCTTATGAAAATTTTCAAAATAAAATATCAAGGGTTATTAGTTGATTATAAATGCAACTCATATTGGTAAAAAACTTGATGGTATTGGAAGATTTTCTTTAAAAATAGCTAAACATTTTTTAAGAAAATATCAAGTAATTATTAATGAGAATGCAATCGTTCATTTTAATAATGAAGAATTAAAAAATTTAAAAATAGTAAGTAAAAAAATATCCCCTGATTATGGTTTTAAAGGTCATTTAAAGAGATTGATTTTTACTAATTTATTAAAGGGGAATATTTTTAATTTATCTCAATTGGAAATAAGTTTTTGGAATAAGAATCAAATTATAGTAGTGCATGATATTATTCCTCTTTTGTTTCCTAAATATCATAAAAAACAATATCACTTTTTTAAGTATATATTACCTTTTGTTTTAAAAAATAAAACGAAAAAAATTATAACTGTTTCTAATCATACAAAGGAGTTATTAATAAGATATTATAATGTTAATCCAACTAAAATAGAAGTTATATATAACGGTGTAGATATTGAATTTGATTATTCTCTAGAAAAAGAAAATATTATTTTTTTTGTAGGCAGAAATTCTCCTACTAAAAACATTGAAAATATTATAAAAAGTTTTATAGAATTAAAAAAAGATAGTAGATTTAATGATTTTAAATTGGTCTTAGGAGGAGTTGGAAATTTATCTTTAAATATTAAAGACATAATTATTAAAAATTATTTAACAGATAATGAATTAAAATATTATTATAGAATAGCAAAAGTATTTTTATTTCCTTCATTATATGAAGGATTTGGATTTCCTATTATAGAAGCTATGAGAGCGAAAACTGCCTGTATTGTTTCTAATAGAGGGAGTTTACCTGAAATAGTTGGCGATAGTGCATTAATAGTAGATCCATTGAATGTAAATAGTATTGTAGAGGCTTTAAAAAAAATTTTATTAGATGAAAAATTAAGAAAAAATTTAGAAATAAAGGGATATAAGAATTCTTTAAAATTTAATTGGGATAAAAGTTTATTAAAATATGAAAGAGTACTAAATGAGAACAGCATTAGTTCATGATTGGCTTACTACTATTGCCGGTGCAGAAAAAGTTTTAGAGGCTATATATGAGTTATATCCATCACCGATTTATTCTTTGGTAGTAGATAAAAATAATCTTAAAAATACGATTTTTGAAAATGCTTATATTTACACTTCCTTTATACAAAAATTTCCTTTTTCTAAAAAAATATACAGAAATTATCTTCCTTTCTTTCCTTTGGCTATAGAACAGTTTGATTTATCAAAATATGATGTAATAATCTCATCATCCCATGCAGTAGCAAAAGGAGTGTTGACAAATCATAACCAACTTCATATATGTTATTGTCATACACCTATTAGGTATGCATGGGATTTATATCATCAATATTTAAAAGAAAGTAAATTAGAAAGAGGATTAAAGGGTTGGATAGCTAAATATATTTTACATAAGATAAGAATATGGGATATATCTACTGCAAATAGACCGGATTATTATATAGCAAACTCAATATATGTGGCAAAAAGAATAAAAAAGATATATGCAAAAGAAGCTACTGTAATATATCCACCGGTTGATATTGATAAATTTGAGCTTTATACTAAAAAGGAAGATTTTTATCTAACAGCCTCAAGGATGGTACCTTATAAAAAGATTGATTTGATTGTACAGGCTTTTTCAAAGATGCCGGATAAAAAGCTTGTTGTAATAGGAGATGGTCCGGATTTTAAAAAAATTAAAAAAATTGCTACTAAAAATATTGAAATTTTAGGTTATCAACCTTTTGAGGTTTTAAAAGATTATATGAAAAAGGCAAAAGCTTTTATATTTGCTGCAGAGGAAGATTTTGGTATAATTCCGGTAGAAGCTCAGGCTTGCGGAACACCAGTTATAGCATACGGTAAAGGTGGAGTTACAGAAACAGTTATACAAAATGAGACCGGCATTTTCTTTATGGAACAGACTGTAGATAGTATTATTAATGCAGTTAAAGATTTTGAGAAAAAAGAAAACTATTTTGATTATAATAAAATAAGGAAAAACGCAGAGAAATTTAGTAAAGAAAACTTTAAAGCCAAGTTAAAAGAGTTTATAGAAAATAAAATAAATGAGAGGTTGAAAATATGAAGTCAATAATACTTGCAGGTGGAAGTGGAACAAGATTATTTCCTTTATCAAGACAAAAATTTCCAAAACAGTTTTTAAAATTTGCAGATAATGAAACATTACTTCAAAAAACCGTTAATAGAAATTTAAAAGCAGTCAAAAATTCGGAAAATATTGTTATAATCACAAATAATGATTATCAATTTCATGTGAAAAA
>NZ_FXTX01000032.1 GCF_900182795.1 Venenivibrio stagnispumantis | reverse complement strand
TAAAAGGAAGAGAAGCCATAGGAGATTTAGAAAGATATGTTCATAAGGTTTTAAATCCAAATCAAGAAACAGGCATAAAAGAGCCTGTTTATTAATAACATTTAAATTTAGTTTTATTTTAAAATTAAAATTGAGATATAATTAATATTAAACATATTAATTGGAGGTTATAAAAATAAAATTTATAAGCAAATTATTCTTTGCATTTCTTATAGTTTTTCTTTTAACTTACTCAAATTCTTATGCAGGAAGTAATATATTATTAAATATGTTTTAATGGATTTGGAGGAATGATTAATATTTATAATATATTAGATTTTTTTATAAAAATTTTAGTAGTTATTAATGTTATTGCTTTTTCTTTTTTAGCTTCTGTAGTTTTAGCCGGTTTTATAGGTATAAAAAATTTAAAATTACCGGAAAAAATTTATTCAATTCAAGAGGAAGAAACAGATTCAAAAAATAAGACATATACAAATATTAAAAATATCTTTTTAAAAGAAAATTTATTTAATCTTTCTGAAGTTCAAAATAATCAACAACCTCATATAAACCTTATAGGTACACTTTTGTTTGGAAATTTAAAACTTGCTATGATAGAAAATAACGGAAAAATAATTATTCTAAAAGAAAGAGAAAATTTTAATGGGTATTACATATTAAAAATAGAGAAAGATAGAATAAAACTGAAAAATGATAAAGATATAATTGAAATTAAAATATATTCAGAAAAAAGTACTTCCCAAGGGAACTCAATACAAAATTTACCACCTTTATCTTCTCTCCAAAATGAAACTATCAAATTAAGTAGAACTATCGTTGAAAAAGAAACGGCAGATGTAGGAAATTTATTAAAAGATGTGAATATAATTCCGGTTGTTGAAAATGGACAAACATTAGGATATAAATTTGCATATATCAATCCAGATAGTATTGCTTATAAATACGGCTTTAGAGCAGGTGATACGATTATATCTGTAAATGGAATGCCTGTTAAAACTGCAGAAGATGTATTTAAAATATATAATATGTTAAGAAATGAAAATTTAATAAATGTGGTTATTGAAAGAGATGGTCAACGGAGGACAATAAATTATGAAATTCAATAAGATTTTTTTAATATTATTTATATTTTGTATAAATTTTATAACTTTAGCAGAAGAAATAGACCAAAATCAACTTAAAAAACTTGCCCAGATAGCAAAAAAAGAAAAAAAGGTTGTTTTAAACTTTGATAAAGTTGATATAAAAATTTTAACTTATTTCGTATCTACTTTGACCGGTAAAAATATAATATATCCTCCAGATTTAAAAGGAGAAGTCACACTTATCTCAAATGAGCCTCTTTCTATAGAACAGGTATGGGATTTATACACTACAATTTTAAAATCCAGAAATTATGATATTGTGGAGAAAAAAGGATATTTTGAGATAGTGCCATCCAATATTAGAAACTCTGTTCCGCCTATTACTGAAAAATTAGTAGGTTCTTCTGAACTTGCAACATTTGTTTATAAAGTTGAGAAGGCAGATATTATTCAGGTGGCAAATATTTTAAGAGGGTTAAAATCCCAACAAGGGTTAATATTTAACTATAATCCGGCAAAGTTAATTATAATTACAGATACTAAAAATAATATAGAAAATTTAAAGCAATTAATTTCATTAATTGAAAATCTTTCTGAAGAAGAAGAAATAAAAATTTTTAAAATTAGATATTCTAAATCTGATGAAGTAGCAACTGCTTTAAATAATCTTTTTGCAGATTATGGGAAAAAAGATATATCTTATAAAATAGTAAATCTATCATCTAATAACACAATTATAGTAAAAGCTCCAAAGGAAATAATAAAGGATGTAGAAGCAATAATTAATACAATAGACATACCGATTCAAGGTGAAAATTTAAATTACAGAAGATTTTGGACAGTAAAATTAAAGAATTCTAAAGCAGAAGATATTGCAGATGTATTAAACAAAGTATTAGAAAATATTCAGATGATTCAATATCAAGTCTCATCCCAAGAAGCAAAACAAACTCAAGAAACAACAGAAGGAAAAACAGAAGTTTCTACATCTCAAAATCAATCTATGCCAGAGAAAAAAATAATAACCCAGCCTGTTTATCAAAAAAATGAAAAACCAAAAATTATTGCAGAAAAAACAACAAATATCTTAGTAATATACGCAAATAAAGCAGAATATGAAGCAATTAAAGATTTAATATCAGATTTAGATAAACCAAAAAAACAGGTGCTTGTAACAGCATTGATTGCTGAAGTATCTGAGAAAGCTTTGAGAGAAATAGGTGTTAGATGGCAAATACTTGGCTCTTCAGGAGGAGCTACTTTTAGAGGAGGTTTATCATCTCAAGATTTTTACAATTTAATTGGAACTGGCAATTTTGTGTCAGGTATTTTAACCCAAAGTGGTAAGACAGTTTCTATATCCGGAAATAATTTATTTTTTCCCGATTTATTATTTTTATTGTCTTTACTTGAAAGTGGAACCGGATTTAATATAATATCTTCACCTAAAATATTAACCCTTGATAATGCAGAAGCATTGATAAATGTATCACAGGTAACCCCTTTTGCTTCAAGTTTAAAATTTGATGTAAACGGAAATCCTATAATAAATTATGATTATAAAGAAGTAGGTTTAAAACTGAAAGTTACTCCCCATATAAGTGATAATAATATTCTTATGGAACTTCATCAAGAAACAAATGAAGTTATAGGTTATGAAAAACCACAGATAGGTCAAATAAGTTATGTAGTTCCGATTACTTCCAAAAGGGAAATTAATACATCAATAATGGTAGAAAATGGAAAAACTATAATACTTGGTGGTCTTGTATCTAAAAAAACCATAGATACAATGGAAGGAGTGCCTATTTTATCAGATATTCCGGTAGTGGGTAATTTATTCAAATATAAATCAAATGAATTGAATAAAACAAATCTTTTTGTATTTCTTACACCTTTTATAATAAATAGTCCGGAAGATATAGCAAAAATAACAGAAGAACATCAAAAGATATTAGAACAACTAAAAAAGGCAGAAAAAAGTAAAGAAGGTAACTAATTATGGAGTTTTCTACGCTTTTTTTTAAAAACAATCAGATTTTACCGGCAGGAGAAAATAAGTATTATATTACTGATAAAACACCTTTTTATGCAATAGAAGATATAAGATTTTTTACAAATACAATTCCGCAGTTAATATTAATATCTGAAAAAGAGTTTCAAGAAAAATTTGAAGAATATCTTTCTAATTTATCCAATCAATTTTTAAAAGAGGAAAGTGAGGAAAGTTTTGAGCCGGAAGATATTCTCCAAACTTCTGATACGCCGGTAGTTCAACTTATTAACTCAATATTTCTAAAAGCAACGAGGGTTAATGCTTCCGATATACATTTTGAGCCATTTAGTGATAAAGTGATAGTAAGATATAGAATGGATGGTGTATTACATCAAATTAATGAAATACCTTTATCTATATATCCGGAAGTTGTATCAAGAATAAAAGTTTTATCAAAATTAAATGTAGCAGAAAAAAGAATCCCTCAAGATGGAAGAATAAGAATAAAAATAGGACAAAAAGAAATTGATATGAGGGTATCAACTTTACCAACCGTATTTGGAGAAAGGGTAGTTATAAGACTTCTTGATAAATCAACAAAAATATTAACTCTTGAAGAATTAGGTTTATATCCGGAAGATAAAGAGATTTTTGAAAATATAATAAATAAACCTTATGGTCTTGTTTTAGTAACAGGACCTACCGGTTCCGGTAAATCAACAACATTATATGCATCTTTACTAAAACTAAAAACTCCAAGGAAGAATATTATAACGGTAGAAGATCCTGTAGAATATCAGATTGATGGAATAAGTCAAGTTCAGGTAAATCCTAAGATAGGTTTGACATTTTCTGCCGGATTAAGAAGTATTTTAAGACAAGACCCAGATATAATAATGGTTGGAGAAATTAGGGATTTAGAAACGGCAGAGATGGCTGTTCATGCTTCTATGACAGGACATCTTGTTTTATCAACATTACATACAAATGATGCTCCTTCTTCAATTACAAGACTGGCAGATATGGGAATAGAAGCATTTTTAATAGCCTCTTCCTTAGAAGGAGTTATAGCCCAAAGGCTTGTCAGAAGAGTTTGTGAATTTTGCAAAGAAGAAATAATTCCGGATATAAAAGAAAAAGAGTTTTTAAATAGATATATAGAAATTAAAGATGATTTTAAACTTTATAAAGGCAAAGGCTGTGAACATTGTTTATATACAGGATATAAAGGTAGAATAGCAATATATGAAATTATGAAGATAGATGAAGATTTTAGGTCAATTATTTCAAAATCAACAGATAGCAAAGTAATAAGAGATTATGCATTAAAAAAAGGAATGAAGACCTTAATTCAAGATGGATTAAAAAAAGCAATAGATGGAATAACAACCATTGAAGAAGTAATTCAGGCAGCAAAACATTAAGATGAGAGAAAATGGCTATTTTTAAGTATAAAGCAATAACAAAAGATGGAAAAGAAATAAGTGGCTCATTAGAGGCAGAAACAATTTTAGAAGTAAGAAATATACTCGTTTCAAAAAATTTAATACCAATAGAAATTAAAGAGCCTACAAAATCTTTGAGAAAAAAGTTAGATATAAAAATATTTAGAAAATCAGCATCTTCTGAAGATATAATTTTAATACTTTATCAATTGGGGCTTTTAATAGAAAAGAATGTGCATATAACATCTGCCATAGAGATAATAGCAAAAGAACAGGAAAATGAGGAACTAAAAAATAGTCTTTTAAAGATAAAATCTTTAATTTCAGAAGGAAAATCTATAGCTGATGCTTTTAATGAAGTAAAAATTTTTCCGGAATTTATTATTGAGATGATAAGAGCAGGAGAATTTTCCGGAGCATTAAGTAAAATCTTTTTATCTGCATCTTCTTTTTTAGAAAAGCAAAATAGTTTCAAATCTAACATAATAAATGCTTTAATTTATCCATCTATTGTTATAACAGTTGGATTTTTAGCTTTGATTATAATAATGAATATTGTTGTTCCTACGGTAGTAAAAATTTACACCCAATTTGGTAAAGAACTTCCTTTGTCAACAAAGATTGTTATCATTTTTTCTAAAATTTTTTCAATAACATTTAAATTAATACCTATCTTTTTAATATTGGGATTTTTAATAAATAAAAAGTATCTTAAGGAAGATTTTTGGGATAAATTTAAAATGAAGATTCCATTTTTTAATAAAATATTTCTATACAGTCAAATTTCTTCCTGGGCTAATACAATGGCTATATTACTTGAAGGTGGAGTCTTATTAACGAAAGCAATTGAAATATCTTCAGCCGGTATTTCCAATAAAATTTTACAGAAATTAATAAAGGAAACTGTTTATGATGTAGAAAAAGGAAGAGCTTTATCTGTTTCTTTAAAAGAAAAAAATATCTTTCCGGAAAATGTTGTTCAACTGATAGCTATCGGTGAAGAAACCGGACAAATTGAAGATATATTTAAAATGATTGCCGAAATCTATAAAAAACAAACAGAAAAATTAATAAACAGATTTATAACACTGCTTGAACCATTAACATTAATAATTTTATCAATTTTAATAGGCTTTTTCATCTTTGCAACGCTATTTCCTATATTCAATATATCTGTTAAAAAATAATGCAGATGTTAAATATGATAGAATCTACAATCAAAATCTTTTGAAGTTCACTCTTTATTTCTTATTTAACTGTCACGGAGTAAAATATCTTTATAAAAAGTGACAAGATAAATTTAAAGTTTTATAATATCTTGTTAAATATCATTAATTTTATGGTGACAGATGATTAATGGAAGGTTAATAAAAGAGAGGAAAATAATTCTTGAAGAACTAGGGGGTTTACCACCTCCGGTTATAAAAAATAAAGAATGGCTGTATATCTTGGAAGAAGAAACAAGGAATTCTATTTTGATAGAGGGATTTTTCTTGTCTGAAAAAGAATTAAAAAAGATTTTAAAAACAAATAATCCGGTTTCAAGAGATGAAGAAGAAGCTTTAAATTATTATAAAACAGCAAATTTTATATATGGACTTGGATATGAAAATTATAAACAAAATGAATTTTTGTTTGGTATACCGTTAATAAGGCAGATAAATAAAGAGCTTGGATATACTGGAGAGTTTAGGAAAGGAGAAATAAAAATAGCCGGAGCAAAATTCAATCCACCAAATAATTATATAGAAGAATGGCTATCAATTTTTGTGGATTTTGTAAAATATTTATATAAAAACTTTGATTTTAATGGTTTAGCGGTTTCTCATGGATTTTTTGAAGAAATACATCCATTTGATGACGGAAATGGAAGAACCGGAAGAATTATTTTAAATTATATTTTAGTAAGTAAAGGCTATCCACCGGTAATATTAAAAGGTGATGAAGAAAATAAAAAGAAGTATTATAAAGCATTGGAAGAGATGGATTCTTATATGAAAGAAATATTTTTAAAAAAACCTGATAAAAATGAAGTTATTCAAAAGTTAAAAGATATAAAAATATCAAAGCTTACAGAATTAATTTTAGAAAGTTTAAGAGAAAATTTAGATAAGATAATCTTGGGAATATATGAAAGAAATGGTTTTAAATTAGAACCGGTATCAGAGCTATTAAAAACCTTAGGTTATAGTCCTTCAAGCACCAGACAATTAATAAAAAGAGGTAAAATAATAGCTGTAAAAAAAGAAAATAAATGGTATTCAGTCAGACAAATTTTTGATAAATTATTATAGTTAGAGAGAAATTTTAGATGTTAGATTATAAGATTAAAATATAGTTATCCAAGAAGTCCGAAAACCAACGCAAATGTGGAGAGGGTAATAAGGACAATAGAAGAGGATTTATGGTTTATAGAGGGATTAGATTTTTATACAAAAGAAATGAATAATACCAAAACTGATATAAAATGATATGATTCATCTTGTGCTAACAACAGCATCTTGATTTTTTAATCATATTTACCTACAATTATTAATATGAAGAAGTTATTAAAAATTAGTCAAGCATCACAGATATTGAGAGTATATAAATGAGTAGCATAACATTATCATACAGTCTAACCCTACCACAAAGCATATATCCACATTTAGATTATCTAATCTCTATAAACAAAAGAAAGATAAATAACTGGATAAATAATCTATGGAACAATGAAACATTAAATAAATTAAAACAAGCAGGAAAAGCATTAACCATCCTCAAAAAAGATATAAAAAATGAAGAAAAATGGATACCATCAAGAGTATATAGAAACTCCTTAGAATTAACCGGA
>NZ_FXTX01000031.1 GCF_900182795.1 Venenivibrio stagnispumantis | reverse complement strand
GGTAAGGCCTGCTGCCCCACGACTTGCATGTGTTAGGCACGCCGCCAACGTTCGCGCTGAGCCAGGATCAAACTCTCCAAAGGAATCTTATCCTGGTGGCACTTAGTTCTCCTATTCAACTGCCAAGTAGCCTTTACCTCAACCGATTAAAACAGACAGATAATCAGTTTAACACAGTTTTAAATTTTTGTCAAGCAGCTTTTACTTTTGCTTAATTCTTTTCACAAAATGGATATATATCATATATCTTCTTTTTTCTTTTGTCAACTGTTTCTTATTCAGTTTCAAAAAGCAGATATATATTATACACTCTTTTTTTCTTTTGTCAATAGCTTTTTATCTTATTCCATTTTCAACTTTTTAGGGATAAATATTATATTCTTTATTTCTCTTTTGTCAATAGCTTTTAGGAGCGGGGTGGTATTCCTATCTAAAGGTAGCTAAAACCAGTTGGAATATTAGTAAGGCTAAAAACAATAGCTAATGCATATCTCAATGCATTAATGTTTTTACTATATCCTTTTGTTTTCCTTTGTAGTCTTTTTAATCTATCTCTTAATTTTGAATGCAACCCTTTATTCCTGTTGCTTTTCCTGAATTTACTTATTTTATGTTGTTTCCTATTTAACCAAGATTTATATATACGGTATCCGTCTGTATGATATTCTTTTAACAATTGTAATTTAGCCAGTAGATTTTAACAAAAATTTTTCCTTATTCTACAATTTCATATCAATAACATTTTTCATTACCTTTCTTTACACAATTAGAACCACATTCTGGACACTTTATATTATCTTGATATTTTCTGGGTCTACCTCTCTTCTTCATAATTTCTATTTTATCATAATTTTTAGCTATTTTGGGATAAAACTATCCTCGATTTCATCAGTTAATAATCAATATTTAAATTTATGATATAATATTCGTTCTGTTTTATAAAAATTTTTCTAAAAATTTATTTTAGGAGGAAATCATGGCAAAGGTTAAAATGAAAACAAATAGGACTGCAGCAAAAAGATTTAAAATCACCGGTAGTGGTAAAATAAAATACACAAAAGGCGGTGTATCTCACTATAACACAAAGAAATCTTCCAAAAGAAAAAGACAGGGAAGAAGACCACAATATGTTCCTGAGAATTTAGAGCATAAAGTAAAAGCTTTATTGCCAAATGATGTTTAAATCTTAAAAACAATAGGAGGTTATTAAAAATGAGAGTAAAAGGACCATCATCTAAGAAACATAAGAAAAAGATTTTAAAAATGGCTAAGGGCTATTATGGCCAAAAGAGAAGAAGTTATAGAAAAGCAAAAGAACAGGTAATCCATTCTCTCCAATATGCTTATAGGGACAGAAGAGACAGAAAAAGACAGATGAGAGCATTATGGATAACAAGAATAAATGCAGCAGCAAGATTAAACGGACTTTCTTATAGTAAATTTATGAATGGATTAAAGAAAGCCGGTATTGAGCTTGATAGAAAGATTTTAGCTGATTTGGCTGTTAATGATGCAGATGCTTTTGCAAAATTAGCAGAAACTGCAAAAAATGCATTAGCGGCATAAAATGGATTTAAAAGCTCAGCTCCTATCTGCAAAAGAAGAAGCTTATAAAGCTATAAATGAAGCTAAAACTCTTGAAGAGTTAAATAATATTAGAGTCCATTTTCTTGGCAAAAAAGGGGTTATAACTTCTGTTTTAAAAACTCTTGGCTCTTTACAGCCGGAAGAAAGAAAAGAGATAGGTAAAATTGCCAACTCTATTAAAGAGCAGATAGAAGAGCTAATTAAAGAAAAAGAAGAGATAGTTAAAAAATCTTTAATAGCTGAAACCTTAAAGAAAGAAAAAATAGATATTACACTTCCTTCTTCATGGATAGAAGCAGGAGCATCCCATCCGGTAATAGCTACACTTGTAGAAATAACTGATATTTTTGTTTCTATGGGATTTTCTGTAGCTTCCGGACCTGAGATAGAGTATGAAGATTATAATTTTACAATGTTAAATATACCTGAGAACCATCCTGCAAGGGATATGCAAGATACATTTTATCTAAATAACGGTATGCTTCTTAGAACCCATACATCGCCGGTTCAAATTAGAACAATGTTATCTCAAAAACCACCGATTGCAGTTGTAGCACCGGGAAGAGTTTACAGAAAAGATGCAGACCCTACCCACTCTCCTATGTTTCATCAGATAGAAGGATTACTTGTAGATGAAAATGTTAATTTTAAACATCTTAAAGCAACATTAAAGATATTTCTTGAAATGGTCTTTGGTAAAAATATACCTATAAGATACAGACCAAGCTATTTTCCATTTACAGAGCCATCAGCAGAAGTGGATATAGGATGCACCGTTTGTGGTGGTGTTGGATGTAGGGTTTGTAAAAATACAGGCTGGCTTGAAATACTGGGATGTGGAATGGTTGACCCTAAGGTTTTTGAAGCAGTAGGAATAGATAGCGAAAAATATTCCGGTTTTGCTTTCGGTCTTGGAATAGAAAGAATAGCAATGCTAAGATATAAAATAACCGATATAAGAATATTATTTACAAATGATATGAGATTTAATACACAATTTAGAGGAATATAGTAAAACCGGAGCAACCATAATGAAAGTAGCTTATTCATGGATAAAAGAGTTTGTAGATATAGATTTGCCTGCAAAGGAAGTTGCCGAAAAATTAAATATATCCGGTATAGAAACCGTCAGCTATAAATTTGGAAAATATATTCCAAACATAATAACCGTAAAAATATTATCAGTAGAAAAACATCCTGAAAGAGATAAACTTTTTATATGTAAAGCTACAGATGGAGAAAGAGAATATCAGGTTATAACCGGTGCAGATAATGTAAAAAAAGATGCAGTTGTTATTCTTGCTAAAATCGGTGCTGTTATCGGTGATAAAGAAATAAAAAAGGTAAAATTTGGCTCTTTTGAGTCAGAGGGAATGTTTTTATCCCTGCAAGAGCTTGGAATAGAAGAAAGCTCAGAAGGAATATTTTTATTAGATGAAGATACACCTATCGGTGTTGATGCAAACAAGATACTTACCCTTGGCGAAGATGATATATTTGAGATAGAGATAACCCCAAACAGAGGAGATGCTTTAAGCGTTAAAGGATTGGCTCGGGAAATATCTGCAATATTCAATCTTTCATTTAAAGATAAAAAGGTTGATATAAATTGTATTTCTTCGGATATTGATATAGAACTTCTTACAGACAAAACTTACAGATATAGGGCTGTTTTAATAAAAAATGTTTTGGTTAAACAATCACCACTTGATATTAGATTAAAACTTATCAAATCCGGTGCTTCTGTTATTAACAACATCGTTGATATTACAAATTATATACTACTTCAAGAAGGGCAACCTTTACATGCTTTTGATTTTGATAAAATAGATGGAGCTGTTTATATCAGACAAGCAAAAGATGGTGAAAAGGTTTTATGCTTAGATGGTATAGAAAGAGAGCTTTCAAAAGATGATATAGTTATCGCAGATAAAGAAAAGATATTGGCTATTGCCGGTGTTATTGGAGCAGATAACAGCAAAATTACAGAAGATAGTAAAAATATACTTCTTGAAGCAGCAAATTTTGATAGATTTTTTGTTAGAAAAACAGCAAAAAGATTATCAATATCAACAGACTCTTCTTATAGATTTGAAAGAGGTGTTGATATACAAGCTCTTGAAAATGCTCAAAATAAAGCTGTAAATATGATTTTAGATTTAGCCGGTGGTGAAGTCATTGCAGCCAAGGATATATATCACAGACCTTATATTCCAAAGAAAGTAGTTGTTAGACCTGAATTTATACAAAAAATTCTTGGGGAAAAGATAGAAGAAGATGAGATTATATCTATCTTAAATAGACTTCAAATAAATGCAGAAAAAGAAAACAATAAAATTAATGTTTATATCCCATCATTTAGAAGTTATGACCTTGAAAGAGAGATAGATATAGTTGAAGAAATAGCCAGAATAAAAGGTTATGATAGCTTTTTACCATCAATGCCACATATTCCCCTTGATAATTTTTCACTTTCTGAGGATTATAAATTTTTCAAAAAAACAAGGGAATTTTTCAAAGATAATGGTTTTAATGAGGTTGTAAATTATACCTTTGTTTCAGAAGAAATTTATAATATCCTTGGTTTAAATAAACCAAACATAGAGATATCTAACTATCTTTTAAAAACCCAAAGTATTATGAGAGATAATCTTGCAGTATCTCTAATAAATACATTACAGGAAAATTTAAGGCATAATATTAAAGATTTATCTATATTTGAAATATCTTCTGCATTTTTTGAGAATCATGAAGAGATAAGGGTTGGATTATTGGCAGTTGGAGATTATGTAAAAGGATTTAGCTTTACAAAAGGTAAATATCATTTTTCAACAACAAAAAAATGGGGATTTTTATCATTTAAAGGTGTTATTGAAAGCTATCTCAAATCTATTGGCTTTAAAAATATTGATTTTATACCGGCAGATATTCCTTTCTTGCATAAATATCAATCTGCAAAAATAATTTTAAATAATCAGGAAATCGGATATTTTGGTAAAATTGACCCTGAAAAAAGCGATATTCTTGAAATTCCAAAAGATACATTTATTGCAGAGCTAAAACTATTTTATGTTCCAAGAAATATAAATGAAGAAAAGTTAAAAGATGGTTATCTTTTTACAGCTTATAAAAACAAAGAGCCTGTAATATTTAAAGAACTTCCTAAGTATCCGGCAGTTTACAGAGATTTAGCATTTATAGTTGAAGAAGATTTAGAATTGGATAAATTAATTAAAGCTTTAAGAAGTTATGAGCTTATAGAAGAAGTGAGAGTTTTTGATATTTATTATATTGATGAAAATAAGAAAAGTGTTGCATTTAATCTATCTTTTAGAGCAAAAGATAGAAGTTTATCCGATGAAGATATAAATAGCTATGTTGGTAAAATTGTTGAAGATTTTAAAGAAAGGTTTAATGCTAAATTAAGGGAAGGTTAAGCACTGAAAATGAAAAGATTTTTAATATATATATATTAAATGAATACGATATAAGCCTGCGGGGTGTGATAAGGATGTCATAGATTTTCTGGGCTATAAGCAAGCAAAAGGGAGCTCTATATTCTATGTTTCTCCGGTAGCTCCATGGCGGAAGCTCGTATGGAGAGCATAGTGCGAGCACCCACCTATTGGGTAGAACCCAGAGTACAGCTTGCCATCCTGTCGGCCTTCGCGGGTATTTATCAGTGCTGACCTTCCGGAAAAATTCCGGAGGTTGTAGTTGAAAAATTATTACAGAGCAAAGCTTTTAAAAGAAAGAGAAAGTTATAAAAAAGTCAAAGAAGATTCTGAAAAAATTGGTGAAAAGTTTTTATCTTTGCCTGTTGTAAAAAATGCCAAATCTATAATGTTCTATTATCCTCATAAAAATGAGGTAGATACATTACCTATCATCCAAAATCTTATTGGTAAAAAAATTATTTTACTTCCAGTAGTTAAAGGAAAAGATTTATATCCTGTATCTATCAAAGATTTATCAAATTTAAAAGATGGTTATGCAGGTATAAAAGAACCTGTAGGAGAACCATTTAATCCAAAATTAATTGATATTGTAGTAGTTCCGGCAGTAGCATTTGATAAACATGGATACAGACTCGGTTATGGGAAAGGATATTATGATAGATTTTTACCAAAAACCGATGCATTGAAAATAGGCTTTGCCTACGATTTTCAAATTCTTGACAAAATACATTCAGAGCAACATGATATACCTGTTGATATTATAATCACACCTACAAAAATTATTAAAAAGGAGGAAAGATAAAGATGAATGAATTAATAATAGGAGCAGTTACATTAATTGCAGGTTCAGGAGCCGGTTTTACGGCAGCAAAAATATTAGTAGAAAAAAAATTAAAAGAAAAAGAGGTTGAGTATCAAAAAGTTTTAGAAAAAAAAGAGCAGTATGAGAAAGAAGCTCAGGAAAAAGCCCAGTATATTATTAAAGAAGCAGAAAAAGATGCAAAAAGATTATTAGAAGATGCAAAAAAAGAGGCAGAAAATTTAAAACAACAACAAGAATTAATTATAGAAAAAGAGTTATTCAAAAGAAAACAAGAGCTTGAAAAAGAGTTAAGAGCCCAAAGAGAAGAACTTCAAAACCTTGAAAAAACATTAATCTCAAAAGAAGCCCAACTTGAGAAAAGACTTGCAAGAATAGAACATAAAGAAGAAGAGATAGAGAAAAAATCAGCAGAACTTGCCAAACTTGAAGCCGAAATAAAGGAACTTCAAAAGCAAATAGAAGAAAAGGAGAAAAAATTAAAATTAGCAGAAGAGCAATATATGCTTGAACTTCAAAGAATAGCAAGTATGACAAAAGAAGAAGCTAAAGCAGAGATATTAAAAAAAGTAGAAGAAGAAGCTAAACTTGAAGCAGCAAAAATTGCAAAAGAGATAGAAGAAGAAGCAAGAAAAAATGCAGAAAAAGAAGCAAAATGGCAATTGGTAACTGCTATACAAAGATTAGCTCCGGAAGTAACTACATCTTATACAGTTTCTGTTGTTGATTTACCAAGTAATGATATAAAAGGAAGAATTATAGGAAGGGAAGGAAGAAATATAAGAGCATTTGAGATGGCAACCGGTGTAGATTTAATTATAGATGATACACCGGATATAGTAACAATCTCATCTTTTGACCCACTAAGAAGGGAGATAGCAAAAATAGCCCTTGAAAGATTGATAGCAGATGGAAGAATTCATCCAGGAAGAATAGAAGAAGTTGTTGAAAAAGTTAAAGAAGAGATGGATGCCCATATCAGAAAACTCGGAGAAGATACATGCTTAGAGCTTGGTATTACAGATGTTCATCCTGAGTTATATTACTATATAGGAAAATTAAATTATAGAACATCTTATACCCAAAATGTATTACTCCATACAAAAGAGGTTGCATATCTTGCAGGTATGATGGCGGCAATGCTTGGACTTGATGAAAAGGCTGCAAGAAGAGGAGGATTGATGCACGATATAGGAAAAGCTGTATCTCACGAAGTAGGAGGTTCCCATTCTAAGGTTGGAGCAGAAATAGCAAAAAGATATGGAGAGCCGGATGTTGTTATAAATGCTATCCTATACCATCATAATGATGAACCGGCAAGATATCCGGAAGCAGTGCTTGTAGCAGCAGCAGATGCTCTATCTGCCGCAAGACCCGGAGCCAGAAGAGAAGTATTACAATCTTACATTAACAGACTTGAAAAAATAGAAGCTATTGTTAACTCGTTTGAACATGTAGAAAAATCTTTTGCTATACAGGCAGGAAGAGAAGTAAGGGTTATAGTAAATGCAGAAAAACTCACAGATGATGAAGCTTATTTATTAACAAAAGAGATAGCAAAAAGAATAGAAAAAGAAGTAGAATTCCCCGGACAGATAAAAGTAGTTACAATAAGAGAATCAAGATTTGTAGAACTGGCAAAATAATATCATAGGAAGGCTTTTGCCTTCCTTTTTAACTTTTCATTCCAAGTATAGCTGCAAATAAAAACACAAAGAAAAATATAACAACTAATACCAAAACAATGATATAATAACCCTTATGAAGATAATAGATATGAGGGTAATAGATATGAAGGTAATAGATAATACCAAAACTGATGTATAATAATTAATATGAAGAGAGTAAAAAGAGAGTTAATAAAAGAGAATACGGAAGAATTAAAAGAGCTGTTAAAGAAAC
>NZ_FXTX01000030.1 GCF_900182795.1 Venenivibrio stagnispumantis | reverse complement strand
GTTTCTTTAACAGCTCTTTTAATTCTTCCGTATTCTCTTTTATTAACTCTCTTTTTACTCTCTTCATATTAATTATTATACATCAGTTTTGGTATAGATGATGAGGAAAAGCAAACCGATTTTATCAAAGTAGATGATGGGGATTTATCAACTCATATGCACGTTTTAGGAGCTACCGGTAGTGGTAAGACCGTATTCTTATCCTATCTTGACGCACAGGCTATTTATAACGATTACTCTTTAATCAAGCTTGATATGAAGTTTGACGAGCAGAACTTTAAGCTATGCTATGGACTTGCTTATCATTGGAATAAACCTTTTTATTTTCTAAACCTTGCATCTCATACCGGTAGCAATGCAGGATTATCAAGTTTTGGAACACATTCTTATAATCCACTTGAAACCGGAGATGAACTTTCAATAACTGCAAAGATAATGCAGGCTACCAAATCAAGCGACGCAGTTAGTTATTATGAAGAAGTTAAAGAAACTTCCGTTAAAGCCTTTGTATCTGCTTTTTTATCTACCGGTAAAAAATGGACTTTCAGGGATTGGTATGCAACGCTTATTGATTATGAGATTATGCTTGATTTGATAAATCAAACAAAAAATGAGATGGCTAAAAGCTATCTTTATAACCTATATGACAGGCTAAACGATGATAAAAAGAGAATGCAGGCAGAGAAAGATATATCAGGGCTTAGAAACTTTGTTGCAAAAATGAGTGATTATGACTTCCTAAACTCTTATGTATCAGATATAAACCTTGAAAAGCTAATCTTTGCTAATGCCGTTGTTTATATTGTTTTGCCAAAGCTATTATTCGGAGAAGTGGCTAAATCACTTGGAAAGATGATAGCGTCGGATTTGCAATATATTACCGGTTATTTAGCAACAAGAATGCAAAAGACAAAAATAATCCTTTCAATAGATGAGTTTGAGAACTTTGTATTTGAGGGCATACAGGATTTATTCAACAAAGGAAGAAGTGCAGGAATAAGGGTTATAGCATCACATCAAAGCTTGTCCGATATAGCACACGAAGAAAAAGAAACAATGAAAAGAATAATTCAGGCTAATACAAGAATAAAGGTTTTCTTATCACAAGCAGACACCGAAAGTGCAGAGTGGTTTTCAAGTTTGGTAGGTAAAAGGGAAGTTAAAGCAAGTATCAACTTATAGGGCTTAACGGCAAGTAGCAATTACGATTACATTGTAGAGCCACATCAATTAACATCACTTGCAAACTTTCAGGCTTATTATTACATCAGAGGTAAAGCATACAGGGGGCATATATATGCCGTGCCATCTGATTTTGAGTTTGGAGTAGATATTCCATATCCTAACTTCAAGCCTAAAATCAACAGGGAAAACGGCATAAGGCTATTTGAGAAACTCGTTGAAAAACAAAACAAATCTTCGGAAGAAGAAACCGAACTTTAAATTTTTGCGTATTAATTATAAACAACTCTTTGGAGGTGTAAAAATGAAAAAGTTAATCCTTGCAGGCATTTTGGCAGTAGCTACCACAACTTTTGCAGTAGAAACAAACTTTAAGCATTATGAAACTTTTAAAGAAGCTTACAAATCAAGCAACGATGATTTTACTGCAATGGCAAAGCTTTATCTGTATGTAGGTGGCAAAGTTATGGGTGGCTTTATTGATTACAACTCCGTAAAAGACAAAAAGCAAATCATACCGGCCATTCCGGTAGCAGATGAGCGTAATATCAAAAATGAAGTATGGGACACTTACAAGGCTTGTAAAAATGCCGTGATTTCAGAGGAGCAATTTGGCAAAAACAATTGCGAAACATCAAGGCTTATAGTGGAATGCAACACTAAAATAGAAATTGAAAAAGAGCTTAGAAGATACTAAGAAAGGGGGTGAAAAGCTATGCAAAAGCTAATGGATTTGATTAAAAAGCTATTTGGCAAAATCAAAAGGGGGTAAGCAATGAGAAAGCTAATCATAGCCGGTATAATAGCCGGCTTATCTTTTACCTGTAATGCAATGGAATTTAACATTTACCACTCCGAATATGAAAAGTTTAAAGATATTCTCATTGATAGCAAAACAGACGAAGAAGCCATCAAAAAACTAAAAGAAAGATACGGCTTAAAAGATGATTTAGCGAAAGAGTTTGAAGATAGCATTTATCCTTTATGTAAAAAAGCCGTTAAAGCAGATGGCTACTTTGGAATATTAAATTCTGAAACTTCAAGGTTAATCCTTACTTGTGAAGAGAAGTTAGAAAAGCTACATAACCTAAAACAGGAGACCAAACAATGGATTTAAAGCAAGTATTTAAGCACAGAAGGAAGAGAAGGATTATCCTTTTAGTTCTTCTCGCTATTTCAGTTTTTGCAACGATTAAGGTTTATAGGGAGAAAGTTAATGAAATTTACAATTATCAAATTCAAAAAGAAATGCAAGAAAAGAGTTTGAGAAAAATTAATTTGAAGGAGGTTTAGCAATGGACTTAAAGCAAATCTTAAAGCACCAATACAAAAAGATTATTCTTATAGCACTACTTGTAATTGTAGGCTTTACAATGTTTAGGGCTTATAGTGGCTTTTTTGAGAAAGTCAATACAATGTGGGAAACCAATTTGAACTACAATATAGCTAACCTTATAACACTCGCACAGCAAAAACTTGATAAAGCACAATTTGATGTAGATTACTATTGCACTAACTTTGATTTTAGCTTGGAAGAAAACAAACAGAAAGAAGAAACACCGGAATGCAAACTTGCAAAAGAAAGATACGCACAGGCTTTAAAAGAGTATCAAGAATTACAGGCCAAAAAAGATGAATTGCTAAACACACAAAAGCAAGTTAAAAGCTACTATGACGCTTTAATCTTATCAGCACAACAAACACCACTTCCTTTTGGACTTTTGATTATCACTGCAATTGCATTTTTAGGCTTAGTAGGGGCTTTAATTAACGAATTTTTACCTAAAAGAAAGAAAAATTAACTTCGGAGGTAAGATAAAATGAAAAAGCTAATTCTTGCAACATTGTCGGCAGTTAGCCTTGCTTTTGCAGGCAACACCGATATGGCTAACTCCGTTAATGAGTTAGTTAAAAGTGGAGTAGATAAGTATCTTCCACAACTAAAACCTGATAATGCATTCAGCAAAATGTCCTTAAAAACAAGCTATTATGCAAAGTTTAAAGAGTATTTCTTGCAATCAAAAACGGAAGATGATGCTATAACACTTGCAATTAGTTATTTAGAACCTGTAAATTGGCATTCTTTCCAATTGGTAAAAACTTGCTATATGGCATTAAAAAGCGAAGCATACTTTGGCTTAAACTCACCTGAAACTCAAAGATTAATCCTTGATTGCGAAGAAAAAGCAACGGCATTGAGGTTGGAATGAGATTTCAAAAAATCCTTTGTAGCAAAACAAAATTATACGGATATGAAGTTTTAAATCCGGTTAAAAACTACAAAGAAGATTTTAGCAATATAAAGGTAGTCCTAAACAGGCTACCTTATTCTCTACTTGATTTTTCGGTATTAATATTATCTATTCAAATATGTATTTTTTCACTAATACTAAATAATTCTAAAACTAAATAGTTATTGCTTAGCTAAAGAAATTTGCTATAATGTTTTATTATAACGAAGGATTAAAAAATGACAGAGGAAAATAATGTATAAATTATCTAAACAACCACTGGTTGAAGTTGCTTTTGAGCTTTATTGGGGAAATAAAAATAAAGGTGATTTATACTTTGACCCTAATTATAGGTTAATTATCGGTGCTCTTTATGAACGTATTAAAGAGAAATTCCCCGAATTTGAAACTTTACCTACAGTTAATATTCCAATAGAAGCTTTACCTTCCGGAAGCAAAATAGTTCAATATAGATTTTGGAGTAAAAATAGAAAGTGGCCTGTTGTTCAAGTAGGACCAAATATACTAACTGTCAATATGAATAAAGAATATGAAAAATGGGAAAATTTTAAACCCTTAGTTTTGAAAGTAGTAAATAACTTTTTCTCAATTTATCCAGATAAAGAAAATTTATTCATAGACAATTTAGCTTTAAAATATCTTGATGCTTTTCCTTTTGATTTTATAAACGATAATGTTCTTGAATTTTTAAAGAAAAAACTTCATGTTAATATTGGAATTGATTTTGGAGAGGAAGAAAGACGAAATAGATTTCCTGAAAACCCTATAAGTGTTGAATGTAAATTAGAATATTTTTTAAATGAGCCCAAAGGACTTTTAGGCGTGCATTTTTTTAAAGGTCTTATAGAAAACAAGAAAGAAAGCTTGTTTATTGAAAGCCATGTAGAATCTTTACAAATGTCAAATATAGAACCAAATATAGAAAGTATATCTAATTGGCTTGATAAAGCTCATGAAATGACAGATTTTATATTTTCAAGCATAATAAGAGGAGAGCTTGAGGAAGAATTAAGATGAATACTTTAACTTATAAAACTTCTTATGATTATACTGAATCAAAACCGGACATATTGGAAAAGTTAAGTGAATTTATATATACTACTACACGAATAGCAACTACCAGTAAAAAAGAAGAGCTTGTAAATTTTTTAAAAGATAAAAGAGATATTATTGGAAATTTGGAAAATTTTAATAATTTTATAGAGAAACTTAATGAAAATGAAATAGATGTTTTTTTTAAACTATTAAAGAAGCTAATTAATGAAAAACGAAATTTTCGTATTAAGATTTTTAAAACAGAAGGAAATTTAGAAGAAGTAAATTTTATTATTTATTATAGCAAGGAAATGCCTTATGAAAAAATAGAAAAAGATATTTTTGAGATAAACGAATTTTTGGAACAAAATTTAAATTTAAATAAAATCGGCAAAAATTCGGATTTATGGTACATTGGCTTTGCAGGAATAAGGGTATAAGACATGTTCCAATGGGAAGATTTTATAACTCTTTCGCAAAAATTATTTTCTAAAGAAGAGTCAGAATGGAAAGAAGTTCTTGAAGGAAGAAGTTGTGAAGAAGCTCTTTACAGAATGATAGTAAGTAGATGTTATTATGGTATTTTTAAGAAGGTAGAAGATTATTTAATGAATAGATTTAATTTTCCACAAGTTGGAAGTTCCCATGAGCAAAAAATAAGATTTTTACAAAATCACAATAATAGAAATGTACAAGAATTTGGAAGAAAACTTAGATCTTTAAAAACATTAAGAACAATAGCCGATTATGACTCTAGTGAAAATATAAACCGAGAAACCGCTAAAGATGCTATACAAAAAGCCTCTGAACTCTTTCAAAAATGGGAAGAAATAATTAACTTACTTTAAGTTAAAAGATAGAAATCAATTTTGATAGTTCAACTCCTTAAAAGAAAAAAAGAAAGGTCTAATAAAGTGAAAACTCTAAATATGCAAGATTTATTAAAGCAATACAAGATAGATGTTGAATATATAGATTTAGATGATACTTTTGAACTTGAAGATATGTTTCATACTAGAAGTGAAATCGTAAAAAATCTTGATAAGTTAAGTTTAGATGAAGTTAAAGAATTTTTAAAAGCCGAAAAAGAACTTTCTAAATATTTATCCGAAATAAAAAATAGGTATAAAACTTTCTATAAAAAAAATGTAGAACCTATAAATAAAGAACTTAGAAATAGGCTCAAAATATTAAAAGAACACATATCTTTGGTTTATACCTAAAAGGAATTTTATCAAAACAAAAACTAAATCTAATCACTATGTAAAGCTTTAACTGACGATAAATTTAACCTTGCGAAAAACCTTAAATTTAATTTATTTCAAGGATTTTATTTTATTTGATACAGAAATGTTGTAAAATACATATAAAGAATATAAATTAAACTTTAAGGAAATTTAAAATGATAAAATTTAAAGAGTTAGGTTTTAAAAGTTTTGAAGAGTATAAATCTAAATTTTTTGAAACTCTTTTAACTACAAATAAAACTTATGAATATTTTGTTGATTGGGATAAAGTTAAGAATACTGTAAGAAAGAACTTGAATGAAATTTTTTTATTAAACTCATTATCTAAAATTGAAAATGAAAAAAGAGAACAATACTTGCAACGTTTATTAAAAAATTATCCAAAAGTTGTAGAAATTATTCCTATTCTTATAGCCGAAAGAGCTAAAAATGGGAAAATAGATATATTTGACCCGGAATTAGAAAACTTTATAAATTTTAATTTTAGTTATAAAGCTGATATAAATAAGATTGTAGAGTTTTGTAAGAAAACCGGTATTGTGAAACTCTTTGATGAAATAACAAATTTATATGACTATATTTTTGGCATAGAAGTAGGATTAGATACAAACGCAAGAAAAAATAGAAGTGGTGATATTTTTGAAAAATTATGTGGGAAAAAAATTGAAAAATTGTTAAAAGGAAAGCCTTATAAAATTGTAAGTCAGGATTTAAATTTTTCCTTATACTCAGAAGGTAATAAAAAGCATGACTTTGTAATTTATAAAAATGAAAAACCTGTCCTTTTGATTGAGTGTAGCTTTTATAACGGAACCGGTAGTAAGCCAATTGAAACAGCAAGAAGTTATATCCAATTATACAAAAAAGCAAAAGATAACAATGTTAAATTCTTATGGATAACTGATGGTCTTGCTTGGAAAAGCCTTGAAAATCAATTAGTTGAAGCTATGAAAGAAATGGAATGGGTTCTTAATTTTAGATTGTTAAATCTTATAGAAAGAATTTTGGGAGTAGATGAAAATGATAATTCCGGTTAATACTAAACCAAAACCATTCGTAAAATGGGCGGGTGGAAAAAGACAAATAATAGATGTTTTACTACAAGAAAAACCATTGAATTTTAATAATTATATAGAGCCATTTTTAGGCGGTGGAGCATTTTTATTTGAACTAATGCCGGAGAATGCAATTATAAATGATATAAATACAGAGTTAATTAATGCTTATAGAGTAATAAAAAATTATCCGGACGAACTTATTGAAAGTCTAAAAAATCATCAACATCAACACAATGAAAATTATTATTATCAAATAAGAGCATTAAATCCGGCAAATTTAAATCCAATAGAAAGAGCAAGTAGATTTATTTATTTAAATAAAACCTGTTATAATGGCTTATATAGAGAGAATTCAAAGGGTGAATTTAATGTTCCTTTTGGCAGATATAAATCTCCTAAAATTGTAGATGAAGAAAATATAAGATTAGTATCAGAATATTTAAATAATGCAAATGTAGAAATATTTAATAGTGATTATAAAGAAGTTTGTAAATTAGCACAAGAAGAAGATTTTATTTATTTAGACCCGCCATATTATCCACTTAGCAAAACATCTTCTTTTACAAAATACACAAGATATGATTTTACGGAAGATAATCAAATAGAATTATCTATGATTTTTAAACAATTAGATAAAAAAGGTTGCTTTGTAATGTTATCAAATTCTAATAGTCCTTTCATAAAGGAACTTTATAAAGGCTACAATATAATTGAAATAGAAGCAAATAGATGTATAAATGCAAATGGAAAGAAAAGAAAAAAAGCCAATATTGAAATCCTTGTTAAAAATTTTTAAAAAAACTGCTAAATATAGACTTTGAGGAAACAAAACTTTTTTATTTGAAAATTTTTGCAAAAAGGGTTATATTATCTTTATATCCTTTTGCTAATTAATTAGCTATCATCAGATAATCTTTTTACCTTTCAAAAGGTCTTAAAATCAACCAAAAAGCTACTTGCAATAGAATAGGAACATTTTGCTTAATCGGTATCGGTTTTAAGCAAGGTAGCAGTCTTATATTATTTTCATACATTTCTTTATCCGTAGCATAAACCCTTACCGGCTTGTCCGGTATTAAGGGCTTTCCGAAAGATAGCTTTAAATACCGGACAAGTCCGGAATAACTTTTCAGGAGGGTTTGTGCTATGGCATTAGTAAAAGCAGAAGAAGTAATACCAAAACTGATGTATAATAATTAATATGAAGAGAGTAAAAAGAGAGTTAATAAAAGAGAATACGGAAGAATTAAAAGAGCTGTTAAAGAAAC
>NZ_FXTX01000029.1 GCF_900182795.1 Venenivibrio stagnispumantis | reverse complement strand
TTCAATTCCTTATAGGCACGCTACAAACTCTTTTTTATCAGATACTGATTGATATTCATCTAATCGTTTCAATTCCTTATAGGCACGCTACAAACTCTTAATCATAGAATAGAGTACCTTGACAAAGATGACAGTTTCAATTCCTTATAGGCACGCTACAAACAGATACGGATAAACCTATCACGGCACGGAGTTCTTTAGTTTCAATTCCTTATAGGCACGCTACAAACCTGTTGTTTTCTATAGAGAATGGAGAAATAAATTTCTGTTTCAATTCCTTATAGGCACGCTACAAACCAAGACAAGCCAGAATTGGAAGCATTGGCAAATGTATGTTTCAATTCCTTATAGGCACGCTACAAACAAAAGCAGAATCTTACGGGCGAAACTCTTTTGCTCGGTTTCAATTCCTTATAGGCACGCTACAAACATTTTTCGCTTTTCATTTAATTCATCATTTCCCCTGTTTCAATTCCTTATAGGCACGCTACAAACCCTGAAATTTTATATCATATTCTGTTGTCAAGTAATACTTGAAATTACTTATTCAAAAAACATTTTAATACAAAAATTTATTCCTGTCAAATTAAATTAATTTTCAGTCGACCTTCAATCTTGCAAAAAACCTTAGACATCGACAAATCATTGATACTCTAAGTTAAACTCCTAATTTTTGCCATTTTTCCCTATGAGATTTTGTCTCAATTAGCCCTAAAAAATCTACATCGACAGACTCAAATTTTTATATTTTTTCTATTGATGTTATGGTAAAACCTTGATACAAGCCAATTTAAAAACACCGCAACCAGCAAAATATTGCAATTCAACGATTTATCAGACATAACTTTTTGTTTCAATTTGTTTCTTATCTCAGGTAGCACTTCTTCTGTTGTGAGCGTTGCGATTGCTGATTTGTATAAAAAGTTTAAAAGCAAGAAAAAATCGGAACAAGAGAATAGCGATTTGTAAATTATTGAAAAACTTTAAGAAAAAAACACTTGACAAATAAAAAAATAGGTGTTAAATTAGTTAGTACTTACAAACGAATGAAATGGGTGTGAGCGATGGAGAAAATAGAAAAATTTAAGCAATCGAGAAAGAAAAGACACACAAGCTATAAATTGCAAGCTCATTTAGTTGATGAACTTGAGAGTATTGCAAAAGCAGAAGGAATGTCCAGAAATGCACTTGTCGAGCTTGCACTCCTTGATTTTGTGGAAAGATATAGAAAAGAAAAACAAACAGTTTAAATTAACAAATATAAAATCTTAAAGGAGGTTCAGTTTTTCTGTTTTTCAAAAATAATTAAGAAGATGTAGTACGCTTTTTTTGTTTTAATATGATGAAAATCGGTGAGGCACGGAAGGCTCTCTTCCCCAGAGCCTTCTTTTGAAACCTTTTAAAAAAAAATTAAAAAGGAGGAACGAAATATGGAAGTAAAAACAGCGAAAAGAGAGAACGGAAAGGTTGCCCCAACAACCTTTCGCAATTCCAATAATATTATAAGCAATTTATCTGAAAAAGTCAATAGTTTCAACAGAGAAAAAATATTAGAGTATGTCAAAAAAGCGTATGAAAAGGGCTTTATTGTAGTTCCATCTCAAAGTAATGAAAAGGGTATCTTCAAACGCCCTGTTTGGCAGGGAAAAGTAAAAGAGCAGTTAAAAGTTTGGAACTATGAAACTTTTTTAAAAGCAACACAAAAACTTGAAAAGTTTGGTTTCGGTATCGTTGCCGGAAAACAACCGAATAATCTCTATGTAAATGTTTTAGATTTTGATTGTGATAAACAAGATACAGAAGAACTATCTAAACTCGCTAATGCACTTCAAGAAATCGCAGGCGAAGATGAAATAAAAATAAAAAAACTTCTAAACGGACAAGAAACAACTCAGAGCGGAAGACTTCATTATTTTTTCTTAACAACAGAGCCGGTTGTAGTAAATACAAAAAAAATTCAACACGGACAAAAAATAAAAGATAACGGGGGATTTGAACCCGGGTTTATAGAACTTTTTACAGAAAGTAATCGCTTTGTTGCATTATATGAAGGTATTTTGATAGACACTGAAAAAGAGCCGGTAATTTTGCGGGATTTACATATTTTTACACAAGAAGAAGTTAACACACTTTTGAAAGAATTCGGTTTCTTAAAAGAAGAAAAAAATAAGCCGGCGAAAGAAAAGAAATCAGAAGTAGTAAACTTTAACGGGATTATTGATTTTGAAAAGTTAAAAGAAGTAATCAAAAGAGGATACAAAGAAGGAAGCAGACAAAATATCATAATGTATCTATCAGGTTTTCTGAAAAAATCAGGCATTGATTATGAAACTGCAAAAGATTTTGTGAAAGAAATTGCAACACAAATGCATGATGAAGAAATAGAAAGTCGCTTAAATGCAGTAGAGTATACTTACAAAAAAGCAAACGAAGATGAGATAAAAGGATTGTCGGGACTTCAAGAAGAAGGATACAGCAAAGATGATATACTATCTTGCTTACTCAATAATGAAAATACTAAAAAGAAAAAAACAAGCTTAAACTACAAATATTCAAACAACATCTTAACAATTGAAAAAAACAAGAAAAAAATCTCTTTTTATATTCCACCCTGCGTTGAAAGTTTATTAAAAGAGGCCGCCGGAAAAAGATTATCAGGTGAAGATGAATATTATTTCTTACTTGCAATTGCTAACATATTTAAGCTAAATAGATTACAAACTGCTGATAATGTGAAGTTAAAAAGTGAAGAGTTTTACTTAATCATTGAAGAACTCTTTAATGTGAGAATTTTAAACTCAAAATATATTTACACGATTGAAAAAGAACAAGAACTTGAAAAGAGTTTTACATTCTGCTACAACAAATTGACCGAGAAACATTGCTCTGAGAACTGCACTAAAAGAGAATACTGCATTAACAAGAAAACGGAAATCAAAGAGATAGTTAAAGATGAAAAGAATAATGAAAGCGAAATCAAAGTTAAAATAGCAGATAGAGAATATACATTGCAAAGCAAATATTATGCACGCAAGCAATTTAAAGAGTTTCTTGCGACATACAATATGCTACACGCAACAACTATAATAACTAATCTTATCTTTGCAAATATTCCGAGAACAGCAAAGATTGTCAAAAAAGACAAGTTCTTTATTGAAAATCAGTTTGAAAGCTTGTTTATTGAGCATCTATACAGCATGGGTGCAAAACGATATTCTACTTTCAGCATAGGATTACCGAAAAGTAAGAAACTTGAGGATTTATACATCTTTGCAAGAAAAGATGATTTTGAGAAACTCATAAATGAAATTGCAAAAAAACAAAAAATAGAGCTATCTCCGGATAAAGTTAAAACGCTACTCTCAAAGCTTAACTTCAAAGAGCAACCAAGAAAAGTAAAAGGCATAAGTGTTAGAGTTGTAATAATTCCGCTAAGCTACATAAAATCGCAAGATGAAGATTTATACATTGACATGCTTGAGAACTATATGCACTCTATAAACGATAATAACATAATAGAACAGATAAAAGAAGAACTAACAAAACTTAGACCACAAGAACAACAAGAAGAAATCAAAGAGATAGATAGCGATAAACTTAACGAGCTTGTAAAAGAAATCGGCACATCAGGAGAAATAATAGAAGAAGAAAAACAAGCAAGTAATGAGATGCAAAACAATAGCGAACCGCCAAAAGAGGAGGAACTAATAGACATAGTAGAATGGGCATCAATTTTAAGAACACAGGGATTTAGCGATTATGAAATTCTACAAAATGCGAAAGAAAGAAGGTTTAGTGAAGCAAAAATAAGAAGATTGGAAACTTTCTTAGCAGAAGTGATAGATTTTTAAGGGGAGAAAGAAATGATTATCAGAACAATCAGGGCAACTGCAGGATACGGAAAAACAACACTGATTATGAAAGATATTGATTTTTACGCTCAAAAGCTGAAAGGGACTGAAAACGATAGAAGTTTGTATATCACATATACAAAGCATAACGTTCAAGATGCAAGAAAAAAAATAGGAAGAGTATTGCTAAAAGATTTAATCAGAACATTGCATAGTGTTTGCTACGAAGCACTAAGTTTAAGAAAAAACGACGATGAAGAGTTTATAGCAGAACTCAGAAGCTATGATTTCAATAAGCAGTTTTCAAGAAACATTTCACCGGTGCAAGGAAGTGCCCTAACAATAGGATTACAGGCTCAATTAAGGACAAGAGACGATTTTCTTTTGAGTATGTATAACAAAATCAGAAATCTCAATGCAAATCCGGAAGAAGATGTTTATATAATCAAAGAAGATTTAGAGTTAAAAAATGTTAGCTTAGATGATTATTTTAAGTTTGTGAAAGACTGGGAACTTTTTAAAAGAATTTACAATCTGATTGATTTTAATGATATGCTACAACTTGTAGATGTAGAGCATTTTAAATATTTGTTTAACAGACCGGACAATGAGAACAAAAAAAATCACTTCAAAAATGTAGTCTATTTTTTCTTTGATGAATTTCAAGATTTTACACCGTTAATGCTGTCCGTTGTAGAGAAATTAATTAGAGCAAGAGAAGATATGTTAAGAGAAGTAGTTCTTGTTGGAGATGAAAGTCAGACAATTTATAACTTTCAGGGAGCAGAGCCACTCAGCTTAACTATTTACGCAGAAACATTAGCAAGAAAATTTAATGCAGAGTTTAAAGAACAAGTATATTCGGAAAGTAAAAGATGTCCGGATAACATATTATTTTATGCGAAATTGTTTTCAAAAAAAGAGATAAAAGGGAACGAGAAACAAGGAACATTAATTGAAAATGCAAATCTAAATGATTTTATTGATGCAGTAAAAAGAAAAAAAGGCTCGGCAATGATAATAGTTAGACATAATGCAGATGTGAAGAAATATATTGAGATGCTTGATAAAATGCAACTTCCCGCACTTTCAATTGAAGATTACTACAAAGACTATAAATTGCTTAAACTTATAAGCAATATTAATCGTTTCAAAGAAAAAGCTGAAAATGAACTATATGAAATTTACAAGTTTGAATGTGAATTGATAAATCATAAGCCATTAGATAAAAAGAAAGTTAATACCGGAAAACTCTTTTTCAGATACAACGATTTGAAATATGCAATGCAAGTTATATATTTATATCTGATGAAAAAGAACAAGAAAGAAAAAGCAGAGATAATTAAGAGAATGTATAACTTAAGCATATATGAGCCGGTGGTAGTATTAACGGCTCACAAAAGCAAAGGATTAGAGGCAGATATAGTGTATTGCGATTTAGCTTATGATGAAACAATTGATAAAGCAGTAAGAACAAACTTTATAAATGCAAAGAATGAAGAAGATATTTTCTTCGTAGCGTTTACTCGCTCAAAAGATACTCTCTTACTTTCAGAAGAAACACTCAATAACATCAATCTTTTACTCTCTAAAAAGTGTCAAGTAAGTTATTGAAAAATCCCGTGTAGTAATCCTAAAGCTTGTCAGACAAAGAAAAGAGGGAGATTACTACACTTACTACAAAGTGCTTGTAGTAAAGATGAAGCTTGATAATCAACGATTTGTTGGCGATTACTACAAAACTACAAAGTTTTGTATAAAAAAAACAAAAAATTCACTTTTTTGAATTTCTAATGATTGATACTCAATGATTTGCTGATGTTTTTATGTGCTTTTTTATGTTTTTCAATTTTTAGATTTTTACTCAAAGTTTTGTAGTAAAGCAAAGCATTGATACTCAACGATTAGCTGATGTTTTTATGTTCTCAATTTTCAGTTTTCAGTTTTATGTTTTCACTTTTTAAAAACAATTTTGCGGGGGGCTTGCGAAACGGGCTTCGCCTCGTTTCGGACTACATAAGGGTAGAGAAAAAAGGAACACAAAAAAAAAGAACCAAAAAACTTTTTCTCAAAGTTGTAGTTTTGTAGTAAGCAGTTTTTTTGACACACCCCCCTATATAAGTGTTTGTAGTAAGGCAAAGCATTGATACTCAACGATTTGCTGATTTTATAGTTTTGTAGTAAGCAAAAACAACATCTTTTTTTTCGTTATATCTTTTGATGCAAGTTATTGATATTGCTTATCTTTTTTTGCTATAAAATCAAAAATTTTGATTTCAGATATAAAAGCTTGTAGTTTTGTAGTAATGCTTAACAAGTTATTGATAAACTTTAATTTTACTTACTACAAGCTATTTGTAGTAAGTGTAGTAATGTGTCGCAAAACAAGGAATATCAAGGTCGAGGATTACTACAAGCGATTTTTCAATACCTTATAAGGCAGTCATTTTGCGGTCGCGTCGCGGTCGCTTTTATTTTACAAGGTGAAGGTCTGGCGAAGAGAAGTTTTTCCTCACACTCCAGACATCTTGAAAAAAGAAAGCGGGGCGGGTCGGTGGCGGCAAAAAAACGAGGATATATAGGGGGGGGTGTGTTAATTGTTATTGCTGTTGCAATCATTGCTTTTGTCAAGTTATTGAAAATCTATCACATTATCACATTATCAAGTTATCAAGCTATCTGTAAGCGAAAAAGAGATTACAGAAAATTGTAATGCATTTCTGAAACAAAATCAATCCTCTTTGATGTGTCTTTCAACCTTTGCCTTTATAAAGTCGGAAACGACCGACAGGTCGTTTCCAATCAACTTTCGCTTGACAGGAATGACAAACTGCATTATATTTTGATTAACGAAAATCCGAAACACTTTGAGGATGTCTTTAATTTCAGTCTCTTTATCCGACCGAGAAAATGTCTTGAATTTTTTGACACGAAGCTGACCGAGAAGTCCCTTTCCTGCTCGTGTCTTGTTTTTTAAGCAAGACATTGAGAAAACCTTATTTTTTTTATCAATTCAAGGGAAAGGGTAAGAGCTACGTAAAGTAGCTGTGCAGAACTAAACGTATGAAAGCTTCGTGTCGCTGGAAATCAAAATCTTACAAGGAGTAGTCTGTTTATGAAAAGCAATAAAGATGTAATAATGCTTGGCTTTGAAAGACAATCAAAAAAGGCATCGGGTAAATATTATTTACCTGCTCCGGCAATTAGCCCTAACTCATCTATTAAATACGCGATTGGAAAAGCAGTTGAATTCCTTGATAGGGGGATAGGAAAAAGCAGAGCGAAGTTTTACAGAGATTTCCAGACGGGCGTATCACCTTATTGGCATGGATACGACAGCAGAAAACGATATTTAGATGCAATTAACTCTTTTAGAGAGTTTTGTGAGAGAAACAATATTAATAAAATCAAGAAACTAACAACCGAACATATTGATAAATTCTTTTTTGATAAAGCATCAATGTATAGAAAAAGCACGATAAAAGTTAACGCAGAAGCATTAAAAAAGTTATTTAATGTTGTCAGACAAGATTTAGCGGAGCATATACAACAGAACTATCAGAAATATTATAGTGCAGCAAAGGAAGGGGGCAGAGCATTAGCATATCAAAATCCTGAAAAGCTAATCAATAGCTTGAAAGAAGATTACAGACCGATTGCACGCTTACAGTATTACACTGCAGCGAGGATTGATGATTTGGTGAAGATGAAAATTGATGTGGAAAATAAAAAAGTTGAGTTTTATGGAAGTAAGGGTGGAAAAGACAGAGAAATAAATTACAATGATAGACCGGATAAATTTGAACAGATAAAACAAGATTACGAATATTTGCAAGAAAAATTAAGCGATGAGTGGGCAGGCAAAAACTGGGATAAAGTTAAAGATAGATATTATAGCAACTTGAAATATCACTGTATCAAAAATTCAGAAATATATTCTGCATCTCACGGTTTTCGTGTTAGTTATGCAGTTGAACGATTTTTTGAACTCAAAGCACAAGGGCTTGACGATTTACAAGCAGACCAAATATTAACACGAGAACTGGGACATAATCGCATCTCAATGTCGCAGTATTACCGGAACGGTTAATAAATTACCAAAACTTCCACCATTTCTTTTGTTTTTCTTTCAATATTTCTATGGTTTCTCGCAAAATTTCAATATGTTTCTCTTTTTCTTGAATTACTTCATCTTTTGCAGAAATTATTTGTTCTTTTGCTTCTATTTCATTTTGTAAAACTTTGACAACGGATTGTAGTTGAATGTTCTGTTTTTCAAGTAGCTCAATTTGTTGCTGTTTATCTATGCTTCTCTGTTGATGTTGTTGCTGATACTCTTTAATGATTTTTTCAAGTGCTTCAGTTCTTGTTGTGTTATCTATTGCTGCTATCTCATCTATAATTTTAAGTGCATCTTCTGATAGTCTAAATGATACAATGATTTTCATTGTCATCCCCTGTATTTCATCTTTTGCTAAATATTATAGCATTAGTATTACAAATAAATACAAGCATAATACATTGTAATATATCCGTAATACATTGTAATATATCCGTAATACAGGTTATAAAAACTGCTTAATATCAATAACTTGTATGTTATACAAATGAATAGCAAACATCAGCCCGATGAAATCTTTTATTGATTTAATTTTGAAAGTGCCGGCATTAATTCTTGCTACTATCTCCAAAGCAAGCAAGTTATAATCAACATCTTTATGAAGTGCTTCTTTTATTTCATCTTTTACTATTTCTTTAAATTCTTGATAACTAATCCTTTGTGGCTTAACAGATTTTGGTTTTTTCAGTTTCTCTTTTAAGCTATCAATCAATAATAAACTTTCTATATCATCAGTATCAAGGTCTTCTTTCTCTATGGTATTTTTAAATGCTTGTTTTATGATTTGTTCGGGTTGTTCTTGTTTTTGAGTTGCTTTATCAAGCAGATACTCCGCTTTCAGTTTAGTTAGTTCAGAAAGTAAAGCGATAATAAAAGCATTTTGAAAGATATTTCCGGATATGTCTATATCTTCCGGATTAATTTTTATCTCAAAAATGCTTATCTCATCTTTCTTTGCTTTTTCTATGAGATTGCGATAAAACCGGATAAAGTCATAAACTTCCTTTGTTATCATAGCTTGCTTAACTCTTCAAGTTCGTCTTTACTTGTAAGTTTTGCATAGTATTTTAAAGTAGTGCTAATATCTTCGTGTCCTACCCATTTAGCAACGCTCAACGGCTTTATTCCTTTCGCCACTAAATAAGAGATGTAAGTATCTCTAAATCTGTGTGCCGTGATGTGAATGCCGAGCTCCTTTGAAAGATTATGGAAATACACCTTGACATTGTCTCTATCTATTGATACAATTCTTTTCTGAATATCATTGTAATAAGTAAAAAGTGTCATATTTTTCAGTTTCGGATTTTTTCTCTTTACGATAAAATCTATAAAGTCATCTCTGTATTGACCTTTTAAAATAAGTGGTGCTTCTCTTGATTTTGAAAACTTCGCTATATTGCTTCTTACTCTGACAAAAATCTGATTTTCTTTTTCTATTATATCGTCCGGTAATAGATTGGTAGCTTCCGATATTCGCAGTCCAAAGCCGTAAAGAGTTAAACATAGATAATAATAAATCTTGTTATTTGCCTTTAAATGTTCTAAGATTGTTCTTAACTCAATTTCACTAAAAGGCTTGGCACTTTCTACTTTGTTTCTTTCCCTGTAAATTCTTTTGTCTGCAAGCCATTTACCACCGGAAAACTCAACAAATTCTTTTGTCCGGTTTAATACCATCTTTATTGTTGATACCGATAAATCTTTCTTTTTGAGCCAATCAATAAAGTTCTCAATATCTTTTTCAACCAAGATAAGATTGTTTGTTAATAATCCGTATTCATCATACCATTTAGCAAAATATCCAAGTAGCATATCGTAAGTTTCTATGCTTTTATTTGATAAACCGGATTTTTTCAGCTTATTAAGGTATGTTTTAACCTTGTAATCCAACATTGCTATCTCCTTTGCTAAATCACTGCTCCAATTCTATCATAAACTCCTTTAAAACTCCAAACTCTAATTTGGATTATGGTAAAGCCTTAATAGATAAAGATTTTAAAACTTATTGATTAATAAGATATTGACAAATTGGAAAAATTTTTTTTTATTTCTAAACCGGATAAAAAAATGAAAATCCTTATAGGAACGCTACAAACTTTTCTTTACAGATAACGAAAAAATACAAGAAATGCGTTTCAATTCCTTATAGGCACGCTACAAACATGTTTCTAGGTTTATTTCTTTTAAGAGAAAGTTTTGTTTCAATTCCTTATAGGCACGCTACAAACTCTTTTTTATCAGATACTGATTGATATTCATCTAATCGTTTCAATTCCTTATAGGCACGCTACAAAC
>NZ_FXTX01000028.1 GCF_900182795.1 Venenivibrio stagnispumantis | reverse complement strand
CACTTTTGACATATTTATATGGTTTTGCTTTAGGTTTTTCTTTGTTAAGAGGTATAAATGCTTCCCTTAGAATTTAATTTCTCACTCAAGGTATATTAAATAATTTATCTATCACGGTTTTCTCCTATTTACATATTAATCTTCCAAGAGGTTCTCCACCAAGTAGATGCCAATGTATATGGAAAACTTCCTGTCCTGAATCTTTCCCACAATTTACTATCAATCTAAATCCTGTTTCTGAAATACCTTTCATTTTAGCAATTTCATTTGCTTTTAATATAAGATGTCCTATTAATTCTTTATGTCTTCCTTCTAAATAAAGATTGTTTGGAATATGTTCTTTTGGTATTATTAATGTATGAACTTTTGCCTGAGGACGAATATCTTCAAATGCCATGATTAAATCATCTTCATAAACAATTTTTGCCGGAATTTCTTTTTTAACTATCTTGCAAAAAATGCAGTTTTCCATCTTCCTCTCCTTTTTTCAATGCATATTTTTTTAATATTTCAAATAATTTATCAATATTCCATTTTTTTTCGCAAGATATTATTATACTCTCTTTTCCTTCTGATAGCTCAAAAGAATCTTCTATTAAATCCTGTGATGGAACTACTTTATCTATTTTATTAAATACCAATATAACCGGTTTATCTACCTTTAATTTTGCAAGAATTTCTTCTACTGCTTCTTTTTTCTTTTCCCAATTTTCGTCTGATATATCTATAACATGTAAAATAATATCTGCTTCATTAATCTCTTCTAAGGTTGTCATAAATGCATCTAATATTTCCTGTGGTAAATCTTCTACAAATCCAACTGTATCTGTAATTATAACTTTTTTATGAATATCTGGAAAATATATGTAAGATGTTTTTGTATCAAGGGTTGCAAAAAGCTGGTCTGATATAAATGTTTCTCTTTTTGTAAGAAGTTTTAACAAGGAAGATTTACCGGCATTTGTATAACCTACAAGTGAAACTTTTAATATATCAGGATTATCTTCTCTTAATTTTCTTTGGGTTTCTTTTTGTTTTTTTATTTCTTTTAACTCTTTTTTGATTTTATTTATTCTATCTTTAATTCTTCTTGCTTTTATCTCACCAATTTGTTCTCCGGCTCCCTTTGTTTTCATACCACCACCGATACGGGATAGCTCTTTTCCTTTTTCTCCGTAAATTCTGGGCATTTGATGCTCTAAGATTGCAAGCTCAACCTGTAATTTTGCCTGTTTTGTTTTTGCCCTTTTATAAAAAATTTGTAATATTAAATCTGTTCTATCTAAGATATCAACATTTGTTATTTTTTTTAGGTTAGAAATCTGAACCGGTGTAAGATTTGTATCAAAAACTATTGTATCTGCATTTATTCCTTCTGCAACCTCTCTTAATTCCTGAGCTTTTCCTTTACCAATAAATGTAGCAGGGTCAGGTATTTCTTTATTTTGGTAAATTTTACCCAAAACTATACCATCAGCTGCTTCTACAAGTCCTTCCAGCTCACTTAAAGAATACTTTATATCTTTTTTATTATACTTTGTTTTTACTCCAACTAATATACAACGCATATATAAAATATATATAAAACTTAACTTTCAACAACTATTGTGCTTATAGCATGTTTGTAAATAAGTTGCTGTTGTCCTCCTACATCTAACAAGATTGTAAATTGGTCTGCATCAATTATTTTTCCAACAATTCTTGTTCCTCTAATAAGATAAACAGTAACCTCTTTTTGCTCTTTTCTGTATTCTTCTAAAAGTTCATCTTGAACTGATGGCATTCTTCTTTCCTCCTTAAAATAGTTTTAATTAAATAATATTATAGCAAATTTATAAAATTAAAATAGTTATAAATTCGGAAATTAAAAAAGTTTCCGGATAGATTGAATTAAAAATCTAAAAATCTGGAATTTCTATAATGGTGTTCGTAAAAAATAAACTTACTAATACATGCTATTTTCCCTTGCTTTTTGGGTTTTAATGTCTTCTTCTCTTATTTCTTTTTCATATTCCAATCCATCCTTAATTTCCCAAGCTTTTAAACTTCCAGCCATAGATAAAATCTTTTCTTTCTTTTTTTTCTCTAAATATTCTTTTAATGCATCCTTAACTATTTGGCTGAAATTTTCTGAAAATTCTTGTACTTCTTTATAAATCTCTTCCGGAATAGAAATAGTCTTTTTTATCGTTTTCATATTTATCACCTCTTCTTATAGTATAAGATAACTTAATAGGACTTTCAAGTATTAGACTGCAAAGATTTTTCAATCAAGGTTAATAATTCCAATATCATTTATCATTAATTTGGCATTTACCAAAAAATAAAACAGTGTTTGATTTTTTATCTTCAATAGCATATAATATTATGAAAATCTTTCAGGAGGTTGTATAGATGAGTTTTGTAGCAGAATATAGAAAGCATACGGAAGAAAGAGCTAAACTTGGCATTCCGCCAATTCCTCTTAATGCAAAGCAAGCTGCTGAGCTTGTTGAGCTTTTAAAACAAGTGCCAATCATAGATGAAGATTATCTTATGGATTTATTTTTAAACAGAATTAATCCGGGTGTAGATGAAGCTGCTTATGTAAAAGCTGCATTTTTAAATGATATTATTCAAGGAAAGGCTTTCTCTCCGGCTATTTCTCCAAAAAGAGCCGTGCAGATACTTGGAACAATGATAGGTGGATATAATGTTAAACCTTTAATAGATGCATTATCCCATAAAGATGAAGAGATAGCACAGGAAGCAGCAAATGCTTTAAAAAATATCTTACTTGTTTATGATGCTTTTAATGATATTGTTGAGCTTGCAAAAACAAATAAATATGCGAAGCAAGTTCTTGAATCTTGGGCTAATGCAGAATGGTTTTTAAATAAACCACCGGCTGCAGAAAAAATAACAGTAACTGTATTTAAAGTTCCGGGAGAAACAAATACAGATGATTTATCTCCTGCAAGTGAAGCATTTACAAGAAGTGATATTCCTTTACATGCTTTATCAATGTTAAAAGCAAAAATGCCTGATGCAATTGAAAAGATAAATGAATTAAAGAAAAAGGGATATCCGGTTGCATTTGTTGGAGATGTAGTTGGAACAGGTTCAAGTAGAAAATCTGCTGCAAATAGTGTAATGTGGCATATGGGAAGAGATATTCCTTATGTTCCAAATAAAAGAACAGGTGCTGTTGTAATAGGTGGTATAATTGCTCCTATATTCTTTAATACAGTAGAAGATTCCGGTGGATTACCTATTGAAGCCGATGTATCAAAATTAGAAATGGGAGATGTTATAGATATTTATCCTTACGAAGGAAAAATTGTAAAAAATGGAGAAGTTGTAGCTACATTTAAAATGAAACCTAACACAATTTTTGATGAATACAGAGCCGGTGGAAGAATACCTTTAATTATTGGAAGAAATTTAACAAGAAAAGCAAGGGAAGTTCTTGGACTTGGAGAAGAAAATATATTCACAAAACCGGAGCAACCGGCAGATACAGGCAAAGGATACACATTAGCTCAAAAAATTGTAGGAAAAGCCTGCGGATTAAAAGGTGTAAGACCGGGAATGTATGTTGAGCCACAAGTTTCTACAGTAGGTAGCCAAGATACAACTGGATTAATGACAAGAGATGAAATTGTAGAGCTTGCAGCCCTTGGATTTAGTGCAGATTTTGTATTACAGAGCTTTTGCCATACAGCTGCATATCCGAAACCTGCAGATATAAAAATGTATCATACATTACCACCATTTATAATAAGCAGAGGTGGAGTTTCTTTAAAACCTGGAGATGGAGTTATCCACTCATGGTTAAATAGAATGGTATTGCCTGATACAGTTGGAACAGGTGGAGATAGCCATACAAGATTTCCTATAGGTATCTCATTCCCAGCTGGTTCTGGACTTGTTGCTTTTGCAGCAGTAACAGGAACAATGCCTCTTGTAATGCCTGAATCTGTTCTTGTGAGATTTAAAGGGGAACTTCAACCGGGTGTTACATTAAGAGATTTAGTAAATGCAATACCATATTTTGCTATAAAACAAGGATTATTAACAGTTGAGAAAAAAGGAAAGAAAAATGTTTTCAATGGAAGAATACTTGAAATAGAAGGTCTTCCAAATCTAAAAGTAGAGCAGGCTTTTGAGCTTGCAGATGCTTCTGCAGAAAGAAGTGCAGCAGCATGTACAGTAAGATTAAACAAAGAACCGGTTATAGAATTTATACAATCTAATATAAAATTAATTGAAGCTATGATAAAAGCAGGTTATCAAGATGCAAGAACATTACAAAGAAGAGCAGATAAAATGAAAGCATGGCTTGATAATCCTGTCCTGTTAGAGCCTGATGAAGATGCAGAATATGCAGCAATTATTGAGATAGATTTAAATGAAATAAAAGAGCCAATCGTTGCATGCCCTAATGACCCTGATGATGTTGCTACCCTTTCGGAAGTTCTTGCAGATGAAAGAAGACCTAAGAATATAGATGAAGTATTTGTAGGTAGCTGTCAAACAAATATAGGCCATTATAGAGCATTAGGTGAAATATTAAGAGGAGAAGGACAGGTTCCAACAAGACTTTGGGTAGTTCCTCCAACAAAAATGGACCAAAGAATGTTAATGGAAGAAGGATATTATTCTATATATGGTGCTGCCGGAGCAAGAACAGAAGTTCCAGGATGTAGCTTATGTATGGGTAATCAAGCAAGAGTAAGAGATGGAGCTACTGTATTCTCTACAAGCACAAGAAATTTTGATAATAGAATGGGTAAAGATGCAAAAGTATATCTTGGAAGTGCAGAACTTGCAGCAGTTTGTGCAATACTCGGTAGATTACCAACAGTAGAAGAATATATGAATATTGTAAAAAGTAAAATAATAGGAAAAGAAGATAAAGTTTATAAATATCTCAACTTCCATTTACTTGATGATGAAATGGTTGATATGCTCGTAAGAGATTCATTATTACCTATTTATCAGTTGTCTTACGTATAATATATATGAAGGAAGCCAAAAGGCTTCCTTTTCTTTTTTTATGTTAATTTAGAAACACAAAAAATAGTAAAATTTTTCAACAGCTTTCTAATTTTATCGATTAATTTCTATTCAGTTATAATTTTAATTGCTTCATTTATATGGCTTATACCTATTACATTTTCATCTTTTATTTTATTAGAACTGATTATTTTATTAAATCCAAATTTTTTTGATTCTTTTATTCTGATTTCTGAATAATGGACAGACCTTACTTCTCCGGTTAATCCAACTTCTCCAAAAGCTGTAATATAAGATTTAATAGGAATATTCTTAAAAGAAGAAACAATAGCAAGTGCAACCGGAAGCATCACAGCCGGTTCATCTATCTGAATACCTCCTACCACATTCACAAAAATATCCCTATCTTTTAAAAATAGATTAGCTTCTTTTTCTAAAATAGCAGTAATTATAGCAAGCATATTAATATCTATTCCCTGGGTTTTTCTTTGGGGAACTGCATAAACGGTTTTGGAAACAAGAGCCTGCACCTCAACTAAAATAGGTTTAGAACCTTCTGTATACGGAAATATAATGCTACCGGCTTTGTTTTCAGGTCTTTCTGATAAAAAGAAGGAAGATAAATCTAAAACTTCTTCCATGCCCGTTTCTTTCATATTAAAAACGGTAAGCTCACCGGAAGCTCCAAACCTATTTTTTATTATTTTTAAAACCCTGTAAGCATGACCTCTTTCACCTTCAAATTGGGCTACTGTATCAACAATATGTTCAAGCACCTTTGGGCCTGCTATACTTCCTTCTTTTGTTACCTGACCGACTATTATTGATGTTATGCCTTTTTCTTTTGCTATTTGGGTTATTTTTGAGCTTATATATCTTACTTGTGAAACAGAGCCTGCTCCGGATTCAAGCTCAGAAGAATAAACTGTTTGAACAGAATCAAGAACGATAAACTCCGGATTTAATTTATCTATGGCTTCTAAAATAGTTTCTAAATTTGTATTTGCAACTATATAAAGATTATCTTTTAAAGCATTTATTCTTTCTGCCCTTAAATACACCTGATGGGCTGATTCTTCTGCTGTGATATAAAGCACTTTTTTATGATTTGCAAGATTTGAAGATATTTGAAGCAATAATGTGGATTTTCCTATTCCCGGTTCTCCGGAAACAAGAACAACCTGACCCAATACAAAACCACCACCAAGAGCTTCATCTAAGGTTTTAAATCCTGTTTTAAATCTTGTAAAACTGCTTTCCTGTTTTGCTTTTGTAATAGGTAAGATATTTATATCTTCTTTTGGATATGTGATTTTTTGTTTTTTATCTAACTTTTCTTCTACCATACTACCAAAAGCACCACAGGAAGGGCATTTACCTGTCCATGTTGGAAATGTTGCACCACATTCATTGCAAACATAAATGGTTTTCTCTTTTTTCATCTGTACTTTTCTGCTTCCTTTTTAGCTATTTTATCTTCTTTATGATTTATATTTTACTATAATCTTTATTTGCAATAAAAACTCTTAAACTGAATACATTTTTATGATATAATATTTTTACATTTTTGCTACTTGGCAATAGAATAAGAGAATAGGTTTTCTTTCTTGTTTTTAAGAGGAAAGATAAACCTATTAATCAAACGCTGTTTTATTTTTTGAAAAATTTTGCATTTTTAACAGAAAATATATTTTTGTTTGAATTGGCTTGTATCAAGGATTAGTAAAAATATAACAGAAAATATATTTGCATTATTAGAGGTTTGATGCAAAAAATATTAATTTGCGGTTATTCAGATTTAAACTAATTTTTATTGAAAACCTCTTGACAAAATTAAAATTTTTCGTTATTATTTTTTATGAAAAAATTGACGGGGTTGTAGCGTTCCTATGAGGAGTGGAAACATTCTCCGGTTGGCATTATTAGGGGAGTTTCGAACTGTTGTAGCGTTCCTATGAGGAGTGGAAACGCTAATGTTAAACCTCTAATTTTGCCTTCCGCTCTTTGTTGTAGCGTTCCTATGAGGAGTGGAAACCAAGGTATTTTTAATGCTTCAAGGGTTTTTATGACAAGTTTATAGTGTTCCTACGAGGAGTTGAAACTATTACAGGACTCAACGATTTTTTAATGTTTTGCCTTAGTTTTATCTGAACTATATAGGATAGAAAGTCTACAACATATTTTGAATCTGTATATAAATCAACTTGTTTTATCTGAACTATGTGGGATAAAAAGATACTTATAATTTTTTATCATCTTTCAATCACTATTATACTTTCTATATGATAAGTATTTGGAAACATATCTATCAGATTCGTTTCTTTTATTTTAAATCCATTTTCAATAAACAATTTAACATCTCTTGCAAGGGTTGCAGGGTCGCAGGATACATAAATAATTTTCTTTAAATTGCTTATATTAACAAGTTGATTTATCACTTCTTTTGTTAAACCGGCTCTCGGTGGGTCAATTATAACTATATCCGGTGAAAAATATTTTATTATCTGCAAAGCTTTTTCGGTAGATGATGGATAGAATTTTACATTTTTTAAGTTATTTAACTTTTTATTAAAATTAGCATCTTTTATTGCCTGATAGCTTATTTCAACACCTATTGCTTCTTTGCATATTTTGGAAGCCGGTATAGTAAATAAACCAACACCACAATATAAATCTGCTACTTTATCATAATCTATATGCTTTAAAACAAGATTGATAAGATTTTTTATTTGAAATTTATTAACCTGAAAAAATGAATCTACGCTTGCTTTATATTTAAATCCTTCTATATCAAAAATTAAATAATCCTGTCCTACAAATCTTAATTTTTCTATTTTTCCATCTTTTTCAACATAATCTCCAAATCCAACAACAAGAGGTGATATAAATTTCTTAACTCTATCTTTTGTAAGTATAATTTTTCTCGGTTCTTTTTTATAAATAAATTTTAATAAAATCTCCTTTTGGTTTGAAAAAATATGTATCTCTTTTGGTAAAACCGGAAGCAAAGGAATTACTTTTTTTAGATTTGTTATAACCGGATTTATCTCTTCTGAAACAAGAAGACATTTATCTATTTCTACAACTTCATTTAAATTTTTTTTATAAAAACCTATTTTTCCAGATTTTGTATCCACTTTTAGCTGGGTTTTATTTCTATAAAAATATTGGTTTTCAGAAGGAATTATATTATCAATTTCTATATCAATTTTTGCTATTCTTTGAAATATCTCTTGAAGTATAGCCTTTTTGTATTTTAACTGGGCTTGATATTTAATATGTAAATAATCACAACCACCGCATAATCCAAAATATTCACATTCTGGTTTTGTTCTGTCAGGATTTTCTTCTATTATTTCTTTTAGCTTTGCTTCTATATACTCTTTTTTTTCTTTTATTGGTGAAACAACAACCTCTTCATCGGGCAAAACATAAGGAACAAAATAAACTTTTCCCTCTTCTCTTCCTATTCCAAAGCCACCATAAACTAATTTTTCTATCTTCATTTTATTGTAATTCCTTCACTTTCATTATTTGCTTTATCTATTGCTGTTATTGTGTAAATATCTCCTTCTTTATAATCTTTATCTTCAAAATAATATGTTTTTAGTGGTATTTGGTTCATAACTTTTCCATTTTTATAAATTTTGTATCCTATCACATCTTTTGAGTCAGACTCATCCCAGATTATAAATCCAACCCCATCTTTTATTATTAATCTTGCATTTTTTGGTGGATTTGGTGGTATTTCATCTTTAAATATTATACATTTTATTTGAGATTTTTCACTTTCTATATTATCTTTGTTTGAAGTTATGTAATAACAATATTTTGTATTTAATACTACATCTTTATCTTCAAAGATATTTTTATCTGTTTTTGCTATATAAACCGGTGAATAATCTTCTTCATCTGATACTTTATATATATTAAACTCTTTTTCATTTCCTTTAATTTGAATAATTACACTTTCTTCTGTGTTATAAATTTTTGATATTTCCGGTTTTTCCGGAATATTTTCATCTATCTTTATACAAACTTCTTTTGAAGGATTACTTTTATTTCTTTTCGTTTTTACAATAATATAGTAGCAAGCCTCTTTATCTTTATCAAAAAAGTAATAATATCCGCCATATTCTTTGATTTCTGTATTAAATTTATTTTTGTTTTTATATATTTCAAAATAAATTGGTTCCTTTATAGGATTGTCATCTGTGTATAATTTTTGATAATTAAAATATACAACAAATTTATCTCCTTGTTGTTTCACTTTTATATCTTCAATTGGTTTTGGCTTTGTAGAATATGGTGGATAAGGATTTCCTTTTACTCCGCAGGAAAAGATAAAAGCAGTTATAAAAATTAAAAAATAAATGCCTACTTTCAATATCTTCCTCTTAGATATTGTTTTCGTTAATAAAGTTTCTGAGTTTTATTAGATTTTCAACTATGGTAGGAAAATCTTTTAATGGTATTTGGTTTGGTCCGTCTGAAAGGGCTTTTTCCGGCTGTGGATGAGTTTCAAAAAATAAACCATCTACTCCAACGGATATTGCCGCTTTTGCAAGTGGATATATAAACTCCCTTTGTCCTCCGGATGCATTTCCAAGTCCTCCCGGAAGTTGAACGCTATGGGTTGCATCATATATTACCGGTGCAAACTGCCTCATTATCGGCAAACTTCTAAAATCAACAACAAGATTGTTATATCCGAAAGATACTCCTCTTTCTGTAAGATAATATTTGGTCGCACCACCGAATTTTAATTTTTCAATAATATTTTTTGTATCCCAAGGTGCTAAAAATTGACCTTTTTTTACATTTATTTCTCTTCCTGTCTGTGCTGCTGCAAGTAATAAATCCGTCTGTCTGCATAAAAATGCCGGTATCTGTATAATATCTACAACATCCGCCACTTCTTTTGCCTGATAACTTTCATGAATATCCGTCAAAACAGGAAGTTTATATTTTTCCTTGATTATCTTTAAAACTTCAACTCCATATTCTAAACCTTTTCCTCTAAATGAGGAGATACTACTTCTATTTGCTTTATCAAAAGATGATTTAAATACAAATCTAATATCCGGATATTTATTTTGTAGCTGATTTAATACAGTAGCAACCTCTTCACATATATCTAAGCTTTCAATTACACAGGGTCCTGCTATTATTGTAAATTTTTCTTTCATATTTTTACTACCATACAAGTTGTGGCTTTTTTAACACCGGGGATAGAGTTTATATCTCTTATAACAACTTTACCTATTTCGTTTTGGTCTTCACCTTCTAAAAATACGATAATATCATAAATACCGGTAACAACATCGGCAGATTTAACATTAGGTATAGTAGCTAATTGCTTTAAAATATTCGGTATTTCAGATGGATTTGCTTCTATCAAAACATAAGCAGTAGCCATCTCTTTCTGTGATATATCTTTTAATAATTCTGCAAATGGAATAGGCATCTCCATTTTTTCTTCCATGATTTTCTCCTTTTATAATATATATTTAGTTAAATCTTCATTTGCTATTACATTTTCTAATTTATTTCTGACAAGCTCTTTGTCAATTATTATTTTTTGCCCTTTTAAATCAGGGGCTTCAAAAGATATATCTTCCATTATTTTTTCAAGGATTGTATGTAATCTTCTTGCTCCTATATTTTCCATTTTTTCATTTATCTCTTCTGCGATTGTTGCAATCTCCTGTATAGCATCTTCGGTAAATTCAATCTCTACTCCTTCTGTGGCAAGTAATGCTTTATATTGTTTTATTAATGCATTTTTTGGCTCTGTTAAAATTCTTACAAAATCCTCTTTTGTTAATGCTTTTAATTCTACTCTGATTGGAAATCTTCCTTGTAGTTCAGGTATTAAATCTGATGGTTTGGAAAGATGAAATGCACCGGCTGCTATGAATAATATATGGTCTGTTTTTATGGGGCCGTATTTTGTGGAAACCGTTGTTCCTTCTACTATTGGTAATAAATCTCTTTGGACACCTTCTCTTGATACATCCGGACCATGTTTTGAGCCTTTTGCAGCAACTTTATCTATCTCATCAATAAAAACTATACCGAAATTTTCTGCTCTTTTTACTGCTTCAGAAGCTACTTCATCCATATCTATAAGTTTTTCAGATTCTTCCTGTTGTAATATTTTTAATGCTTCTTTAACGGTTACTTTTCTTCTTTTTCTTTTTGCCGGTGATAAAGAAGAAAATAAATCTTTTAGTTGGCTTTCTATATCTTCCATTCCGGGAACAATAACTCCTCCTACGATAGCAGATGTTTTCTCTTCCACATCAATCTCTATAACTTTATCATCTAATAATCCATCTTTTAACATCTGTCTAAATTTTTCTCTTGCAGGTGATTCTCCTTCTGTTGTTTCGGCTAAGCTACCGTATCTTCTGGTTCTTTTTGGCACAAGATAATCTAAAATTCTTTCTTCTGCTAATCTTTTTGCTTTTTCTTTAACTTCTTCCATCTTTTCTGCTTTTACCATTTTAAATGAAGCCTCTGCAAGTTCCCTTATAATAGATTCTACATCTCTTCCTACATATCCAACTTCTGTAAATTTAGTTGCTTCAACTTTTATAAATGGTGCTTTAACTAAGGATGCAAGTCTTCTTGCTATTTCTGTTTTACCTACACCTGTTGGCCCTATCATTAATATATTTTTAGGTATAACTTCATCTCTTAAATCTTCCGGTAAATTTTGTCTTCTCCATCTGTTTCTTAATGCTATTGCAACTGCTTTTTTTGCTTCTTGCTGTCCTATAATATATTTGTCAAGTTCCTGTATAATTTGTTTTGGTGTAAGGTTTTCCTGCATTTTCTCTCCTTTTTAGATATTTATTCTTCAAGGGTAGAAGTATCTCCAAGTTCAAGACCAAGTTCCCTTGCTTTTAATAATCTTCTCATTATTTTTCCACTTCTTGTTTTTGGTAATTTATCTACAAACTCTATCTCATCCGGCACTGCTATTGCTCCTAGTATCTCTTTTACCGTATCTTTTATTCTCTCTTTTAACTCCTCTGAAGGCTGAACTCCTTCTTTTAATATCACAAATGCTTTTATTGATTCTCCTTTTATATTGTGTGGTTTTCCTATTACTGCTGCTTCTGCTACTGCAGGATGTTCCA
>NZ_FXTX01000027.1 GCF_900182795.1 Venenivibrio stagnispumantis | reverse complement strand
CTAAATATTCTCTTTTTGCTTTATTAGGCTCATATATTTTAAGCAGTAGTGTTTTATGGATTTTCATTTTTTTCACCGTTAATATTCAAGTTACAGTATAGCATAAATTTCTTTTTCGTCAACAATTGTCTATAGATTTTGGACCTCTAATCCAAATATTATGTATGGTGCAGTATTTAATGCTGAACCTTTTATTTATCCGGGTTTTAGAGTAACATACACAATAAAAGATATAAAACTTTACGGAGAAATATCAAAGGATAAAGGATATTTAAATGGAGATACTACATTACCAACATCAGGAGCATTTGCCATAGGAACACTTGGAAAAATCGCTGATATTGATTATGCTTTAAGTTATTATGATTATAATGCTTATAAAAATTTGATTAATCTGGTTTTATCTAAATCTATAAATGATAATTTAGATGTAGGAATTAACTTTGATTATCAATGGCTGGATAATACTTATAAAGATAAAAATAATATTTCTGATAAAAATGCTTATGGCACGGCTTTATATATAAAACCAAAAATTTCCAATTTATCTTTGCCAATAAGAATTGAATATATACAGGATAACACAAAAGGTAATATATACTCAGCACCTTATAAGACAGGATACACAATAACCTTGACACCAACATATAATCTATCCAAAAATAGCTACATAAGAGGCGAAATTTTTTATATTAAATCTGATGAAAAAGTTTTTAGTGATTCAAATGGAAACCATAAAGATACAAAAACATCTGCTGCTTTAGAAGTTGGATTCCTTTTTTAATTTAATTTAAGGGGAAGATTATCTTTCCTCTTTTTTTAAAATAAAACTTTGTTATAATATTTTCCATGAATCAGATATTAGAAGATAAAAATCTAAGAAAAACATTAATAGCCGGTGCTGTTGGAAATATTTTAGAATGGTATGATTTTGCTTTATATGGATATTTAGCACCTATTATTGCTAAATTATTTTTTCCATCTCATGACCCGACTATATCTTTACTTCAAACATTTGGAGTTTTTGCAGTAGGTTTTTTTGCAAGACCTGTTGGCTCTTTAATATTTGGACATATTGGAGATAAATATGGCAGAAAAAAGGCATTGGCTCTTTCTGTTATTTTAATGGCTATATCTACCACATTAATAGGATTACTTCCTACTTATTCTCAAATTGGAATATTAGCAACTATATTATTAACAATGCTTAGAGTTTTACAGGGTTTATCGGTAGGTGGAGAATATACCACATCTGTTGCATTTTTGATAGAACATTCTGCCTCCGGTAAAAGGGGATTTTATGGAAGTTTTGCTTTATTTGGAGCAGTTTTAGGGATAATGCTTGGTTCTGCTACCGGTGCAGTAATTACATCTTTTATGTCAGAAGAAAGCTTATATAGTATAGGTTGGAGATTGGCATTTTTTGTAGGTATTCCTCTTGGAATCTTAGGATATTTTATAAGAAGGAAAATAGAAGAAACCCCTAATTTTAAAGAGATAGAAGAAGCTGAGGAAATAGCAAAATTCCCAATATTAGAAATTTTAAAAACAGATTATATAGATTTTTTCAAAAGTTTTGGATTGTCTATATTGCAAGCTGTTGCATTTCATCTTTTATTTGTGTATCTTACAACTTTTTATAATAAAGTTTTAAATATTCCGATGTCCCAATCATTAATTATAAATACGATTAGTATGATTATTCTTGTTATTTTTATTCCGGTTTTTGCTTATCTTTCTGATATCTTCGGTAGAAAAAAAGTTTTAATGTTATCAATTGTTTTGATTATATTGTTATCTTATCCATTATTTAAATTAATTCTTACCGGCAATATTTTTTATGTTTTAATAGCCCAATCTTTATTTGCTGTTATTACCAGTGGATTTATGGGAACTCTTCCAACAGCACTTGTTGAGTTATTCCCTACAAAAATAAGAAATACAGCCTACTCTGTAAGTTATAATCTTGCTCTTGCAATTTTTGGTGGAACTACTCCCCTTGTCGCTACTTATATAATAAAAGTAAGCTCAAATCCAATTGCAATCTCTTTTTATCTTATTGCTATTGCTATAATGGCTTTTGTTATAACTTTAACTTTAAAAGAAACAGCTTTTGAAAAACTTAAACATTAATTATTGGTCGGATAATAGCTTTCCGCCTTTTGCCCAATTTTCTCTATCAACTTCATCTATAACAATATAGGTTGAAGCCGGTGGTTTATTTGCTACTTCTTCAAGAAGTTTTGTAATTCCTTCCACTATTTTTTCTTTTTGTTCTTTTGTTAATTTTCCGGCAACTTTAATATTTACATAAGGCATTTTTTAATCCTCCAAATTGTATTGTTTTATCTTTCTATATAAAGAAGATAAATCAACTTCTAAAATTTTTGATATTTCTCTGTAATTATTTCCATAAATTTCCAAAGCTTTTTTTATAACTTTTTTTTCGGCTTCTTCTCTTGCTTCTTTTAATGGCATTAATTTTATATTATCTTCTTCTTTTTGAAAAGTATCTTTTTTATACATATATTCAGGTATTTCTTTTGGTGTTATTTTTTGCTCCGGATATAATATTACCAACCTTTCCATTAAATTCTTAAGCTCTCTTATATTTCCCGGCCATTTATATTCAAGGAATATATTTTTTACACTATCCGATAAATAAGGTGGTTTAACCTTGTTTTCTTTTGAAAATTTATCCAAAAAGTAATCTGCAAGAACTAAAATATCTTCTCCTCTTTCTCTAAGCGGTGGCACATAAATAGGTATTACAGATAATCTAAAAGCTAAATCCTGTCTAAAATTTCCTTTTCTTATTTCTTCTTCAAGATTTTTATTTGTGGCTGATATAACCCTTATATCTACTTTTATTTTTTGAGTTCCACCTATCCTTGTAAATTCCCTTTCTTCTAAAACTCTGAGCAATTTAGCTTGAGCCGGTAGACTCATATCTGCTACTTCATCTAAGAATAATGTACCACCATCTGCAAGCTCTATTTTGCCAAGTTTCCTTGTAAAAGCATTGGTAAAAGCTCCTTTTTCATAACCAAATAACTCTGATTCTATCAAATCATCAGGTATTGCGGCACAATTTATATCCACAAAAGGAGCATTTCTTCTTGGACTTTTATAATGAATTGATTTTGCTACAAGTTCTTTACCAGAGCCATTTTCTCCAAAAATAATTACCCATGCATTTGAGTTTGCTACTTTTTCTATCTGATTTTTTAGCTCAATTATTTTAGGACTATTTCCTATTATCTGAATTTTTTCTTCTTCTTTTTCTTTTATTAATTGATAATTCCGCTTTTCTAAAATCTCTTTTTTAACTTCTTCCAATATATTTAAAATATTTTCTGTGCCAAATGGTTTTTCTAAGAAATCATAAGCTCCTTCTTTTAAAGATTTAACTGCAATAGGAATGTTTGCATGTCCTGAAATCATCACTATTTTTGCATCTTGTTGATTTTTCTTTATAAAATCAATAAGGGATACCCCATCTCCATCTGGAAGCCATATATCTAAGAAAATAATATCAAACTCGGTTTTTTTTATCAGCTCTTTTGCTGAAGCTATAGAATCTGCTACAGATACAGTATGTCCTTCATCTTCTATTATATCTTTAAGTATATCCCTTATATTTTTTTCATCATCAATTACTAATACTGAAAGCTGCATTTTATTTTATTTCCAACCAATTAAGATTTTAATTGAGCTACAGTTCTAAGCATTTCATCTGCAGTTATAACCCCTTTTGAGTTAATTTCATAAGCCCTTTGTGCTACTATAAGATTTATCATCTCTTCAACAATATTTACATTGGAAGCTTCTAAAAAGCCTTGTGCTAATTTACCGTATCCGTCTGTGTTAGGGTCACCTTCTATTGGTTCTCCTGAAGCATCTGTATATCTGTATAAATTTTGACCTAAAGCCATTAACCCGGCAGGATTTATAAATTTGTATAATTTAATATCTCCGACTTCTTCATTTGTCTGAACTCCACCGCTATTTCTTACTACCACAACTTTACCATTTGGGCTTATAGATATATTTATCACTGTTTCAGGTGAGTTTATCTGGATATTAGGGCTTAATCTGTATCCTTCCGGTGTAACAAGATATCCTTCATCGTCTATTTGGAAATTACCTGCTCTTGTAAAGGCTTCACTTCCATCTGGCATCTCAACTTTAAAAAATCCTTCTCCCTGAATAGCTACATCCAGTTGTCTATCTGTTTTGATAAGACTACCTTGAGAAAATATTTTACTTACATCTGAAACTTTTACACCAAGTCCTATCTGTATTCCGGATGGAACTCTATTTATTGTTGAGCTTAAAACTCCCGGGTCTCTAATGTCCTGATAAATTAAATCCTCAAAATTTGCCCTACTTCTTTTAAATCCAACCGTATTTACGTTTGCTATATTGTTGGATGTTACATCAAGATTTGTTTGTTGTGCTGTCATTCCTGATGCTGATGTCCATAATGCTCTAAACATGTTTCTTACCTCCCTTTAAACTCTTCCTATTTCATTAACTTTTCCTTCAAGTGTATCTAAGGATTTTATTAAATTCATATAAATATCAAATCTTCTGTGGTTATTTATTAAGCTTATCATCTCTTCTATTGCATTTGAGTTTGAGCTTTCCAAAAATCCTTGATTTAATGTATATTGAGGCTGTATTTCATTTTGTCCCTGATAATATCCATTTCCAAGAGGTATTATATTTTGAAAATTTCTTATCTGTAATCTGGCTACAACTTGATTGTTTTGGATTACTGCTCCATCTGTCCCAAATATTACTTTATCTGCTGTTAATCTTATTCTTTGGTTGTTCGTATCTAAAATATAATTCCCATTTGCATCTACAAGATAACCTTCAGCATTTCTGAAAAAATGTCCATTTCTGGTATAAACAACTCCATTTTGAGTTTGAACCGCAAAAAATCCTTTTCCCTGTATTGCTACATCAAACATATTATCTGTTTTTATTAATGCACCTTGATTTACAATTACCGGACTATCCTGAAATCTTGGAAATACAAAAAGTTCCGAAGTTTTACCAAGATTTTCAGGTATCTTTTGAGAAAATTCTCTCATTAACAATTTTTTAAATCCGGGAGTAGAACTGTTTGATATATTATTTGTAGTTATATCTATATTGTCTAATGCCCTCTCTCCACCGGTAGCCAAAACATATATCGGTTGAAAATTAATTGCCATCTTTCCTCACCTCTTTACATTTCTTCTTCTATTAATTTTAATCTTTCTTCCGGTGTTATAATTTCGGTTATCTTAACTCCAAAATTGCCTTCTACAGTATATAACTGACCTTTTGCTATCAATTTACCATTTACTTTTATATCTATTGGTTGGTTTATATATCTGTTTAGTTCTACAACTGAGTTAGGAGATATTTTTAAGATTTCATCTATACTCATTAATTTATTACCTATTTCTACAGAAATTTCAAGAGGTATATCCATTAAGAGTTTTAATTTCTCATCTATATCCGTAGATATTTCCTCTTTTGGTGTCTCTTGTTTTGAGAGTTCTTCTTTGGAAGAGGTAGGTTGTTGTTCTTTTAAAGCTTCTTCCCATTGTTTGGCTAAGTCTTCATCGGAAGGAGTAGAAGCTTGTTGTTGTAGAGCCTGCTCCCATTGTTTTGCAAGTTCTTCATCAGGATTTGTTTGCTGGTTTTGTTCCTGCTCTTTTAGGGCTTCTTCCCATTGTTTTGCAAGCTCTTCTTGAGATAACTCTTTCTCTTCGTCAGCCATTTTAATCCTCTTTCCTTTTTATTATATATGCAGCAAATTGATTATCTATTTTACCAAACTTTGCTAAAAACTTTAATTTATCTTCTACATATAAATAAGTTATTGAATCTTTATTTATTCCTAAATTTATTTCATCACCTACTTTTAGTTGCATTAACTCTCTTACGGTTAATCTTTTTTTTGTTAGTTGTAAGGTTAATCTGACTTTTGTTTTTAAAATTTTATTTAAAATTGTTTCTTTCCATTCAAGTGGGACTTCTACACCAAAATTTTCTGCAAAAATAATATCTTTGATTGGAATAAATAAACTTGTTGGAAATACAAAGAAAAATGGAACTTCATATCCATCTAAATCTATATTACTTTCTACAACAATAACCTTTTCAGATGGAGGGATAGACCTTACCAATAAAGGATTAAAATCAACAGATTTTTTCTCTATATTTACAGTATAAAATTCGGAAAAGGTAAGCTCTAAGGTTTCAAAAATTTTTTGGATAAACTCTTCTAAAATAGAAATTTCTAATTTTGTAAATTCTCTACCTTCTATTTTAAATGCTTTTGCTTCTCCGCCAAACATTACGCTTATTAATGTAAAAACAACCCTTGCATCTATAATTAAAATAGAGGATTCCTTTAAAGGTTTTATAAAAAATGTGGTAAAGCTGGCAGGAAGAGGTATTTTTTGCATAAAATTTCCAAATCTGCTGTAATATATATTCCCTCTTGATACAAAACTAATCTGTGGAATATTTTTTCTTATTTCTTCTGCAAATAATTTAGCCCATTTTTCAAATATAACTTCTAAACCCGGTATACCTCCTTTTTTTACATGTTCAACCTGAGAAAAATCAAATGGCTTTATTTTAGATTCCGGTTGCTTTTCTTCTTTTTTCCCACCACCAAGTAATGCATCTATCTCTTCCTGAGATAAAAACTCAGACATTTTTTCACCTCTTTTATATCATTTCCTCGGCACCACCATACTCAATCACACCGGATTGTATTAAGTTTTTAATAACTGATATAATTCTCTTTCTTGCATTTTCCACATCTGATTTTCTAACAGCTCCGAGGACTTCCATATCTTCCAAGAACATTTGAGCTGCTCTTTTTGACATATTTGCTAAGAATTTATCAATAATTTCTTGTGGAGCACCTTTAAGTGCAATAAGTAAATCATTTTTATCAACATTTTTAAGTATTTCAATAATTGCTTTGTTATCAAGTTTAACAATATCTTCAAATTTAAACATTTTTTCTTCAATTGAGTCTGCTAAGAAGGCATTTTCTTTTCTTATTGTATCTAATATTTCAGTTGCTAAATCTTTCGGTAAGATATTTACTATTTCAGCTGCAATATCTACACCGCTTAATACCTCTTCTTTTCCGGCTCCCACACCAAGTATTTCCTCTTCTAATGTATCTGCTACTTTTTTTACCATCTGGTTTGAAACTTTTTCCAAAGATGCAATTCTTTTTATTACTTCTTCTTGTACATTGGCTATACCCTGTCTTCTTGGCAAATATTGTATAATCTCTGCTGCCTTTTGAGGTTTTAACTGTGATAATATCAAAGCTATTACTTGAGGATGCTCATTTTTAATGATATTAGCTACTGTTTTAGGTGGCATATTTTCAAGTTCTCTAAATATAGCCTTTCCTTCTTCTGCAGCAATTAATCCTTCAAATAATTTTTCTATTTTATCCGGTGGTAATGCTTTTTGTAATATAGCTTTTAGATTTTCAGGCATAAGTTTTAAAGGAGCAACTTGCATAAGCTCATTATGGGCATCTTCTAAAATAGATAAAACTTCCTCTTTTTTCGGCTCTTCCATTGTTATAAGAGCTTTTACAAGCTTTTCTATTTCATGTTCTTTTAGATACTTAAAAATTTCCGCTACTACATTTTCCGGTAATATAGATAATAAAATTGCAGCTTTTCTTGCATTATCCATTTATTCCACCAATTTTTTTATTCTTTCTGCCAATGTTGGGTTTTCTTCTTTTAGATATTCATATTCAGAAAGGGCAGCATCTTCTCTACCAAGCATTGCATAAAGCACACCTAAATTATAATGAATTATAGGATCTGTATATTTATATTTTAATATTTCCTGAAACTCTTTTAAAGCCTCTTCTAATAATCCTTTTGATTTATAGATATTTGCAAGCTCCATTCTGGCTTCTATATTCTTAGGATTTATCTCCAATACCTTTTTAAGTTCTTCAATCTCTTTATCAATATTTCTCATTCGAGAATATACTATTGCCAAATCTTCATGCTCTTCTTCTATATTTGGATTTATATTTTTTGCAATCTCAAGTTCTTTTAAGGCATCTTCAAATTTTCCTTTTTCTATGTATACAGAAGCTAAATTTATATGGGGCTCGGCTAAATTTTTATTTAATAAAATAGCGTTTTTCAGATATTTTTCAGCTTCATTAAATCTTGCTTCATTAATATAAGCAACTCCAAGATTATTATAAGCCTCTATGGATTGTTTATTTATTTCTATAGCTTTTTCAAGATATTTAATTGCTTCTTTATTTTCCTCTTTTAATAATTTTATAACTCCTATATTTATATAAGGAAGTTCAGTATCCGGATTTATTTTTATAGCTTTTTCATACTCTTTTAATGCCGCATCATATCTTTTTTGTTTTTGATATGTAAGCCCAAGATTATATATAGCTTCCCAATCTTCCGGATTTTTTGTTAAATGTTTAATAAATCTCAAAGAAGCAGAATCATATCTCCCTGATTTAAAATATTCTACACCTTCTTTGAAATAATCGGATTTTTCTTTTTCTATTAGCTTGCCTTCCAAAAGGATTGTTTTTATTCTCAAAAAAACCCTCTTTAATTTGTTTTTTATTATAAAATAATAACATAAATTTAGTTAAAAGTGGTGAAAAATGGAAGAGATATTAAAGGCTTTAATAAATAAACTTGAAGAAGAAAAAGAATATCTTATAAAAACCCTTGCAGATAAAAGTTATATAGATAAACTACTAAATGTTGTGGAAGAAAAGAGAGAACTGATTTTAAAGCTTTCCCAATATGAAGTTGAAGATTTAAAAAAATATCCGGAGCTTGTTAATAAATTAAGAGAACTTTCAGAATATAATATGCAACTTGCTATGAATAATATTCAGTTTATAGAAGGTTTATTTGAATCTATTTTTGAAACGGAAAAAACATACACAAAAGATGGAAATGTTGAAGTTAAAAAGGATTCATTATTTAATAAAAAAGTATAAAATTTTACCGATAATAATAATGTCAGATTAAATAAGAGGTGATTAAAATGAGTTTATTTGGGATTTTATCTTTATCAGGGCAGGCTTTAATTACAAATCAAATAGCTATAAACTCTACTTCTAAAAATATGGCAAATGTAAATACAGAAGGATATATGAGGGAAAATGCAGTTATTGCAGATTTACCAAGAGGCAGTATTGATATAGCAAAAATAGAGCGTATATTTAATGCAAATCTTTATAAAAGATATATAGATTTAAATCAAAAATCATCATCTGCAGAAAGTTATAAACAGCTTCTCACTTCAATTGAAAATTTATTTTCTGATAATATGGGGACAGGATTTGCTTCTGCTTTAAACCAGTTTTTTAACTCATTAAATGATACAATTATCAATCCAAATGATTTATCAGCAAGATATCAAGTATTAACAAATGCAAAAGCTCTGATTGGTAGAATAAGAGAAACAGCATCAAATCTGGATAATATAAAACAGACAACATATAAATCCCTGGAAGATACCATTAACCAGATAAATAATTTAACTTCCCAGCTTGCCCAGATAAATAAAAACATAAAAATATACCAAAATGATAAATCGGTTATAACAGAATATGAAAATCAAAGAGACCAGATAATAAAACAGCTATCTGATTTGATTAATACAAAAATAAATTATAACCAAGATGGAACAGTTTCAGTATTTACTGCAAAAGGATTTGGTCTTGTAGTTGGAAATAATAGCTATAATTTATCAATCCAGCAAGATAGTAATGGCTTTCCGATAATTAGATGGAATAATACGAACGATATAACAAATGATATCCAAAATGGTGAAGTTGGTGGAAATTTAAAAGGATTAAATGTATTAAAACAGATTTATAATGATTTAAATGATTTTACAACAATTTTTGCTACTGTTTTAAATAAACAACATTCTCAAGGGTATGATTTAAATGGTAATACAGGTATAAATCTTTTTAAAGCTGATAATGGAGCATCAAAAATAGATGCAACAAATATTGCATTAAATATATCTGCTCCAGAAGATTTAGCATTAGCTTCAGATCCGAATAATCTAAACTCAGATAATACAAATGCAAAAGCATTGCTTGCATTAAAAGATAATATAAACGGAGTATTGACACTTGCTGAAGAAACTACATTGACAGGTAGTTTATTTACTGCTTCAAATTACGATTTTATAAAATTAAGGAATTTTTCAGAATTTTATAATACAAAATTAGTAGGTATAATAGGCTCTTTAAAATCAGATGCAAATCAAAAGGCAGACAATGCTAAAGCCTTAACAGATGCAGTAGATGCCCAAATAAAATCTCTATCTGCTGTAAATCTTGATGAAGAGCTTATAAACTTAACCAAGCTACAAAGAGCTTATGAAGCCAGTGCAAGAATAATATCAATAACAAATAATTTATTAGATACAGTTATAAATTTAGGAAAATAAGGAGTTTTTATGAAAATAGGAATAATAGGCGGAAGTGGATTATATCAGATAGATGGATTTAAAATTCTGGAAGAAAAAGAGTTAAATACTCCATTCGGTGAGCCTTCTGATAAATATATAATTACAGAATATAAAGATAAAACGGTTATATTCTTACCAAGGCATGGCAAAGGCCATAAATTTCCACCACATCTTATAAATTACAGAGCTAATATATGGGGATTTAGAAAACTTGGAGTTAAATATATCCTTTCTATTTCGGCTGTTGGTGGTATAAATCCTAAGATGAAAGGTGGAGATTTTGTTATAGCTAATCAATTTATAGATTTTACTAAATCAAGGGTGTCTACTTTTTATGAAGGAATTTTTTCAAAAGAAGATGATACAGATTTAAATGATAAAGTTAAAGAATATTTGAATAATAAAAGAGTAGTTCATATTGATGTATCGGAGCCATTTTGTCCTGTAATGAAAGAAAGTTTAAAAAATGCCCTTTCCAGTTTAAATCTGCCTTTTCATCAAAATGGTTGTTATGTAGCCACAGAAGGCCCAAGACTTGAAAGCAGTGCAGAGATAAAAGCTTTATCTATATTAGAAGCAGATATTGTAGGAATGACTCTTATTCCGGAGCTTGTTCTTGCAAGGGAATTGGCTATTCATTTTGCTTCAGTGCATATCGTTACAAATTTTGCAGCCGGAATATCAGAAAATAGATTAACTTCTGACGAAGTTATAGAAATGATGAAACAAAGAAATGAAGATATAAAAAATATTTTAAAACAGTTTTTAGATAATATACCTTCTAATTTTAACTGCTCTTGTGAAGAAGTATTAGAAAGAGCTGCTATTTAGCTCCTTTTATTATATAAATTTCCAACCGTAAGGGCTGAGATTATAGCTTTTACTTCTTTTGCTGTTATCTCTTTATTATTTAAAAATCTTTCTAAATCTGTATAATGTATTTCTCTTTTTGATATTCTTTCTAAAATCCATTTTAAATCCGGCTCATTTATATTATTGGCAACTTCATAAAATTCTTTTGAAGATTTTTCATCTGCTTCTTTATTAGAAATAACAATATCTTTTTCATTTTGATATTTATTTATACTTGTTGGTAATGAAACATCCGGTTCAAATCCGGATTCAGATATCTCTTCTGCAATCCATCCAAAATGTTTCATTTTATCAATAGCTTTTTGTTCTATTTCATCACTAAGATATGGATTTTTATGTCTTAATATAAATGATTGGAATAACTCTTCTAATATCTTCTGATACTGTTTTTGTAAAAGATTGTTTAATATCTCAACAATTTTTGCCCTATTTTCATCTATTTGGGAAGAGCTTTCTTTTTGTAATAATTTTGCATTTTCTTTCATTTTTTTAAAAATCTCTGAATGTGCTGTTTCATCATCTATTACCCTTTGTAAAATTCTTTTTGCAGATTCATCTGATATATCTTTAAGTTGTAAAGAATATTCCTTGATAGCCATAAGCTCTGCATCTATATCAAATTGAATAAGCTCTTCTATGGTTGGAGCTCTTAAAAATACAGCAGCCCTATCTGTTATTGCCGGCTCTCCACCATATTCAACAACCTTATGGGCAAACATCCGAAGATGTCTCATTTCTTCTCTTGCTATCTCTTCAAGTTGATTTTCTGTTTCTGCCTCTTTAATAGTATAAGCATGAAACAAATACTGAATAATTGCTGAATGTTCAAGAGCTATATTATAATTAAAAAGTTGTATAATCTTTTCCCTTTCTATATCCTTCATTTTTCTACCTCTTCCATTTCAAATTTTAGTTTAAATTTAAAATTATTTTAGCAAAAAGCAATAGGTTTAATTGTTAAAATATCTTAATGAAAATTTGAAACCGAAAATTTATAATAAGATTAAAATCTTTTCCTGAGGTGTTATAGATGAAAAAGAATATTTTTATTTTTACCGGATTAATCTCTATAATTTTAAGTTCTTCCTTTGCTAAGGATAATAAAAGTATAAAGGAAATCTATTTTGAAAATCTGGATTTACCTAAAACAGATGAAGAAATAAAGATGGTTAAAATATCTCCTAAATTTACAATAAAATATAACGACGGTTCTACTAAAGAATATCCACTATCATATGAGGTAATAGCAAAAACAGGAGATAAAATAGGAAACGGAGAATTTGGTATGTTTTATGATATTAACCTACAACCTATTTTAGCAGATGATGGCTCTAAAACATATTCAAATATGCCTGATGCTAACTCTCTGATAAAGATAAATAATATAAATTATTTAATCACTCATTTTGAAGAACCTCCGGGATTATTATATAAAACGGAGCTTGATAACAACGGAAAAGCAATTAAAACAGAACCTATTGATTTTAAAGATGTAGGTGGGACAATTATTAATTGTGCCGGCTCTTTAACTCCTTGGAATACACATCTTGGTGGTGAAGAAGATTATGATTTAAATCCAAGATATGCAGATAAAAACTCACCTTATTATACCGATTG
>NZ_FXTX01000026.1 GCF_900182795.1 Venenivibrio stagnispumantis | reverse complement strand
AGCTTTTACATAATCTTGTTCTACCCCTTCTCCATAATAATACATTTCTCCAAGATTATTACATCCCTCAGTACTTCCCGCATCACAAGCTTTTTTAAATAACCCAGTAGCTTTTACATAATCTTGCTTTACCCCTTCTCCATAATAATACATTTCTCCAAGATTATAACATCCCTTAGCACTTCCCGCATCACAAGCTTTTTTAAAGAACCCAACAGCTTTTACATAATCTTGTTCTACCCCTTCTCCATAATAATACATTTCTCCAAGATTATTACAGCTCTCTGATTTATTTTTCTCTTTGCATAAAATTTCGCAAGTTTTTACATCATTATTTTTCATACATTTTTCAGTTAAAGTTTTTTCCTTTTCTAAGTTATAAATAAATGCAAATATAAATATGAGTGCAATTAAAGAAAGTGATAAAATATGTATTTTTTTCATAACTTTTCCTCTTAGTCCCTAATAATTTCACCTTTTTTTATAAATTTATTTTTCCTTACTGGACATATATTTTAACATAAAGAGTTTATTAGACAGAGCAATTTTTATACCAATACCGAAGAACAATGAGAGTTAATTCTTTTAAAGAAAATATTTTAATTTTCCTCGCCTTTCATTTTTCCATAGTTGAAATTATTAATATTATTTCATATCGGTTTTGGTATAAGAACAAAAAATTTCAAAAGAAGTTATTAACAAAATTTTTCGAAGAAAGTTATTAATAAAAAACTTTCTTTTTTTAATAAGATAGGACAAGGATTTTCGGGCAGAAACTTTTCATTTTAATATAACCCTTTTGTTAATAATTTTTTATAGTCTATAACCTAATCCGGAAATCTTGGAATAACAATTTCGGATACCTTATTACAAAAACCATATAAGGAAGTTTAAAAAAGTTTATGGATTTTTTACTCTGGACCTACTTTTAAAGGAAAAGTTTAGGAGAAGTATTTGAAAAAAAATAATGGAAATCGCTCTGAATATCAATATTTCGTGTATTTCGTATATATAATAATAGTTACTTACTATAGTCAGGTAAGAATAACGAAAAAATTACCTACCCGCAAATTATTGATATACAACGATTAAATCCGTAAGAATAAAAACAATAGAATTATTGCCAAAAACTCATCCTTACAATTTTTGAGTTCTTAGAATTATTGCTAAAAATCCATCCTTACAAAATTTTTCCGGTTAAAAAGGATAAGAAAAGATATATTCAAACCTAACAGAAAATAATTGCTATTAGAAGATAAAAACCTTAAAACCTTTTAAACCTTAAAACCTGTAAAGGAATAACAAATAACCGGAATAAACCTAATTTAACCTACAAATAACATTAACCTTAAAATAACAAAGAACCTAAAAACCTATGAACCGGAAAAAATAACTTTCTTTTTGAATAACTACCTTGAAAGAACCTATAAAAAATTTTTTATCCACTATTTTATTGGAAATTATAATAATAGGAAATTATCCACTATTTTATTGGAACAGAAAATTTTTTCAATTAATTGCATTAATCTAACTTGGTAGCTACCGGAATAGGTTTTCTTTTTCTATCAAGATATTTTTCAAAAAACCATAACCGGAACAGAAAATTAAACCTTGTGGATTTTGTGGATTAAATGCTTGTGAGATGATTGTGGTTGATTGTGGAAATGGAGATTGTGGTTAATTGTGGCTTGTGGATTAATTAAGGTTGATTGTGGATTTTGTGGATTTTATAGATTGAAAGTATTGAAAAAAATAATTTCATAAATTAATTAAAAAATTGAAAAAAACACTTGACAAAAATACATCGTTGTGATATACATTTCTATATAACGAAAACAATGAAAAAGTATTTAACGACTAATTAAATGAAGATGAAGATTTTTAGTTAAACGAAAACTACTTATTAAAGGAGGTATAACTATGATAGGAACTACAGGTTTAAAAAGAAAAAGTATTGCGGTGCATGTTGATGATGAAGTAAGAGAAGTGCTTGAAGAAATTAATAAAAAAGTTAGAGCAGGTGATTTAAAGAGTGAAGCAGTTGCAATGACAAGAATTTTGAAGAATGCCAAAAGACTTGGGCTTCTTGAAAAACTAATAAGAAACCCTGATGAAAATGTTTAGCTAAAGGAAATTTAAAAATTTAGAATAAGTTTTAAAAATCCCCGGGTGCGACCGGGGTAAATAATGAATATTATAGGGAAAAACTCCGAGCTATGAATATTATAGGGAAAAATTCCGAAAAATCAATAGGAAGAATAAGAAGTAAAGAAGAGAAATTAAGACATTATGCTACAAATAGTCATTTTGACAATATAAAAGCCAAACAACTTCCGGATTTTGCCAAAGAAATCTACAAAGAAGATTTAAGTTATGTTTTACTTCTTGTAGATAAAGAAGATAATATAATAGATGCAAGGATTTTCAAAACCAAAGGAACTTTAGAAAACTTCATAAAAGATAAACATAAAAAATATGGATTAGATATTCTACTTCATCCAAATCCGGTCAAATTAACAAGCAAATTCTGGGAAAAATACAGAAAAACAAGAAACGGAATAGAAAGACTCAAGCTAATCAAAGAACTAAAAATACTTGAAGATAAGAATATATTTAGTGTCAATGAAATATGGGTAGATATAGATTCAGATTTTAACCAAGCCTTTGATGTTCTAAATGAACTGGTGAAGTTTTTCAACAAGAATAAATACGGAATAGATATAACACCGGCAATAACATTAATAAAAACAAAAAGCGGGCATTTGAGATTTTCATTCTCCATATATTCATTAAATCCGCATGGAAAAAATAAAAATGGCAGAACAAATCTTGAGAATATAAAAGAGTTTGTAAAAATAATAAATGCATTTTTTGCAAAACACGGATTAAAAGCAGACGCAACCTTCACACGAATAAACCATCCAATTTGGATAACAAAGAAACAAACAGTAATCTTAGAAGCAACCCATGAAGTAGATTTCTATTTATTATTCCAAAAAGCAAAAGAACTAAAGAAAGAACACAAACTTTATGAAGAAAAACCACAAAAGAAAGAAAAATCTAAAAAACAAAAACAACTTAGACACATACCGGCATTTTTAGCAAACAAATTCTCAAAAATAAATGAAGATTACATTTTCCAAAAAGCAGTAGAAAGTTTATATAACAAAAACAAAAACAAAGGCAGATACATATACTTCCTACAAACAGTTGCAGGCTGGTGTAAGTATCTAAATAAATCTTACTCTGAATATTACGATATTGCTTATACCTATTGCCCTGACAAACAGAAAGATATTGAAATAGCGTGGAAGTATGCACGGGAACTTGAATTTAAGACAACAGAAAACAAAGATAAATATAACTTTGAAGAACTTGCAGACAAAGCATTAGCATACCTAAAAGAACACAAGAAAGCAAAGAGACAAGAACTTTTAAAGACAATCTTTTTCGGACAGGAATGGTTAGAACAAGAAATTATGCTACAACTTAAACTTAATGGACTAATAACAGAAACATTTGAAAGACAAAATGTAGGAAGACCGGCAAAGGTTTATATGATAGTAGAAGAACAGGGAAAAGAGGAGCAAAAGCAGGATATAATCACAAGACAAGGAAAAACAAGCATTAGAGAAGATATGCCAGCAAACCCTTGTAAAATAGGATTTACACAATTAATAACTAACAAATTATCTTTAGATAATTTGCAATATGGAGGTGGTTGGAACTTATCTCCAATAAGCGTTAAAATATCAGATAAAGTGTTTAATGTTTCGGATATATCATTTACTTTCCCTATTAATCTGATAGATTTACTTAAAAAGGAAAATATCTACGTATCGCCCGTTAGGGCGTGTCGCGACGGCGTTTGCGAGCCGTTAAAACATCAAAAGCAACCGGAACAACAGCAAATAGAACAACAGCAACGGGATAAATTCCAAGATAAACTAAAAGAAGAAGAACTTAAAGCGTTTGAAGAAAAGAAAAGAAAGTATTTAGAGCAATTAAGCAGAGATATAACAGAAGAAGAGAAACAGCAATTGAGAGAGAAAGCAGAAAAGGAAAAACAGAAGAAACTTGAAGAAGAGATAAGAGCGATTGCAGAAGAAATTAGAAAAAATCTTGAGCGAACTTATCAGAAAAAACTTGAATCTTTACAGCCGAAGAAACCGGCAGTAGAGAAAGAGCCGGCAATTTTCATATCCATTGATAAACGAGGGCAAGAGGAAAGAGAGCCGGATAAAAACAATCAAATTAAAGATGAAAAACAGGATTTAGGAGCTACCGGAAAAACATCAAACGAACAGGAGAAAACAAAAAAATATGGACCACAAAAACAAGATTATGAACTTTTACCGAGTAAAGATGATTATCTTCACAAACCGAGCAAAACAGCAATTAAGAAATTAAAGCTTTACCGGAAGAAATACAGAGCAATTTTAAATTACAGTTGGAAACGGCTTAAGAAGGATGAAGTTTTATTTTTCCTAATTAACAATGAGAAATTAATTGCTGAGAGAGGTATAAAAGATATACTTAAAACCTTGAAATATGCAGATTTAGATGAGAAAATATTAAATCCGGTAGGTTGGTTAATAACAAGATTTAACATAAGTTTAAAAAATAGCCGGTTTTTATACTTGATAACGTAGGGAGGATAAAAATGGCAGAGCAAAAGAAACCAAATCAAAAACAAGGACAACAGAACCAAAACCAAAAGAAACAACAAAATCAGGGACAAAAGAAGATACCAAATCCTGAGAGAAATAATTATTTAATTTACTATCACGATAAAGAGGTAGAAGTACATGTTAATTATGGAAATACAGTTTTAAAACTTACCGGAACAATGATGTCAAATTCAAAATACGATATAATTTTGGATTTTTATGATGAAAAAGGTCAAAAACAGCGTTTAATAATAAACAAAGTTTATCTTATAGCCGTCAGACCTTTATAAATCTTGATAAAATTTATTAAAATATTGGAAAATAAAATTTCAGGAGAAAAAGATGATAGATACAACAGGATTTTTTAAAGAAATATTTAAAATCATAAAAATACTATTTAGCAAAACAGAAGAACAAGAAAATAATTCTACCCCAAGATATTGCATAGTAGATTACGAAAAACAAAAAAACAAAATTGATAAAGAAGAAAATGATTTCTTTATAAATGATTTCCTACTAGAAGAAACTGAGTTCGATAAAGGATTATGGGACCCATCTTCAATGTATTACAATACCATTCATCATCATGAAAGAACAATAGATGATTAAAATAATAAAGCATTTCCTTACCATACAAATATTGTTCTTTTTAATAACTACCCAATCTTTCGCCTATTACAATGACCTTTCTGCTTGCTTTCAAGAATCCGGTAGAAAATACGGAATAGACCCAAATGTTCTTTACACAATAGCCCAAGCAGAAACAAAATTTAACCCTTACTTTAGAAAAGTAGAAAATGAAAAAAACAACTATATAGGCATAATGTCCTTACATTCATCTTGGATACCACTTATACAACAAAAAAACAAAGAACTGAAAAAGCATCCGGAATATCTTTACAACCCTTGCATTAACATAGACGCTTCTGCTTATGTTTTATCCATTTGTTTCAGAAAATACGGAAATACACCAAAGGGATTAAACTGTTATTTTCAAAGATAAATGGTATGCAGAAATAGAGAGTAAAACTCTCCTTAAAACAATCTTTATTTTTTAAAACCAAAAAGTTAAAATATTGGAAAATAAAATTTTTGGAGGTTAAACAATGAAAAAATTAGCTTTATCTTTACTTGCAACCGGATTAATAGGATTTTACACAAATACAAAAGCATATACTTATGAGAAAAATGATATAAAAGATTATGTTTGTACTGAAACTCTCAGAACTTGTTTCTTATGGATAGGAAATAATTTTATCAATATGAAAGATGTAGATACAATAAATCTCTTCCAAAATACAATAACCTTCTTTTTTAATGGAAAAAGGGAACCAATTGAAATAAAATTTAATTCTCCTGAAGAAGCAAAACAAACACTCAAAAATATGTTATTAAAAGGAAAATTCTTTAACGAACAATAAAAAATAAAAAGGAGGCTTTCTATGAAAAAAATATCTCTACCATTATTAACATCTGTAATAATCATCACAAATGCCTTTGCTTTTAATCCATTTAAAATGAATGTTGATTTAGATGAAAGCAAAGTTCATTCTTCATTAGATAAAGCCTATGAAATTCTATCTGATTACAAAGAATGTGTATTAAACAAAAATGCAAATGCTTGTTATGAAACCGGAAAAAATGTAGATAATATAGTTTTAAAATCTATACTTGTAAAAACGGCTTGTAAATTAGGAGATAATCAAGCTTGTGAGGAACAAAACAAACTAAAGGAACAAACAAAAAATAGTTGTTCCAATAGCATATATGATGATAATTGTAGAGCTTTTGTTTATTTATCAGATGGAAATGTAGATACTTCTAATTGGGAAAAATACAATCTTGTAATAAAAGAAAAAACAATAGGGTTTGATGAAAGAAAAATAACCATATATACAGGACCGGACAAACCTTACATTTATTGGGAAAGATGCCTACACGACTATGCAAGAGGATTTGAAAACCTATTTGATATGTTTAAAAAAGATAAGGAATTAACAGAACAAGAAAAAAAAGAATGCAAAATAGGAATTAGATATTATACTCATATTGAAGAAAACTTAAAGTATCTTAGAGGAGCATTAAACTCACCAAATTCAAGATATGCAACTGCAGTAGAAACAACAATAGAAAAAATATATCATCAAACAAAAGAACCATATTTAATGTTCTTATGGAAAAAATTATATGACGGAACTCTAAATTGGGATTCAACGAGAGAATTTGATTTCCAAGAAACTGCACTTGCTTTATGCGTAAATAACCTTTACATGCCGGCTTGTGTTTATTTCGGAAATAGCCCGTATATAAAGAAAAGAGAAATAGAGCTAACAGGTGGTAGATTAGATAAAATAAAAGAAATAGTGGTAAACAGTCCTCAAGATTACAAAGAAGCACTCATAAATTTCCTCAATACCGGATATGAATACGATACCGGTTGGAACATTTCAAACGGAGAATACGAAAAGCCTTCTTTATTAGGAACATTCAAAAAAACCAAATTCAAAACAGAATTTAAAGAACTTCCTCTAAAAGAAACAACTTTCTTAATGATGATAGAAAATGCCATTAAAAACGCTCAAACTGATGATTTAGAAAACTTCATTAAATTCTGTCAAAGTGAAGAAAGTAAAGATTATAAAGGATATTGTAATGCATTCAAACTTAATACAATAAATCAAAAAGAATTCTTAAACAAACAAGCATCACCAATGTTTAAGGAATTCTTTGACAAATATCAAGATATACCACCAATCTTATCTTCAGATTAACCAATGCTTGAAACAATATTTATAATCTTTATCAGACTGCCATCAACATTTTTACACGAGCTTTGTCATTACATAGTGGCAAAGCTCTTTTTCAGTTTTGGAAGATTTAAGGATATAGGAATTATTGATTAGTATTATGTTTATCTAAATAAAAAAGCTACCGGTAAAAACCGGTTAGCTAACCGTAAGTAGATTATTCGGAAGGTAAAACTTTAAAAAAGAGGGGATAAAAAGATTAAACCATTAAAATTATTGTGTCAATACTAAAAATAATCCCAATAAAATCAATACTTTGTTAATTGTATAGTTTTTTTAGTTATTGCTATTCAAGGATTTACTATAACATCAATTAGAGTTTGGAGTTTGATGGAATTTTAAAAATTTCCGGAAAATAGTCCGAATTGGGACTAATTTAGGTTAGAATTGATATACTACCTTATTTTGCAATTTTGTTGTCTTTAAATCCTTGAAAATCAATAGCAAGAAAGGAAATTTTCTTTGGAAGTTTTAAAAAATTTTGTGCTATAATTTTTCTAACAAGTTTAAAGTTTGCTACTTGGAAAAGGAATAAGAGAATAGGCTTTCTTTCTTGGTTTTAAGGGGAAAGATAAGTCTATTAATCAAACATTGTTTTATTTTTTGAAAAATTTTGCATTTTAAACAGAAAATATATTTCTGCTTAACTTAGCTTGTATCAACGATTAGCGAAAATATAACAGAAAATATATTTGCATTATTAGAGGTTCAATGCAAAAAATATTAATTTGCGGTTATTCAGTTTTAAATTAATTTTTACTAAAAAATACTTGACAAAATTTAAAAATTTCATTATTATTTTTTATGAAAAAATTGACGGGTTTTATCTGAACTATGTGGGATAGAAAGTCTTTGCAAGATTTAAGATTTTTTTCGTTATCAAGTTGTTTTATCTGAACTATGTGGGATAGAAAGCTATCATACGAAATACAATAGATTTGTTCACATATATGTTTTATCTGAACTATGTGGGATAGAAAGTCTGTAAAAATCTTGACTTTTTTCATCTATCTTCCTCGTTTTATCTGAACTATGTGGGATAGAAAGTCTACTAGGGAGAACGAATTTAACGTTCTCTTTAAAGGTTTTATCTGAACTATGTGGGATAGAAAGTTTCAAAAAAATTTAAATAATTCAAATCTTCATCGTGTTTTATCTGAACTATGTGGGATAGAAAGTTATTTCTTCCTCATCACTATAATTAATCAATACAGGTTTTATCTGAACTATGTGGGATAGAAAGTGTAAGTTTAAAACTGCTGCAGCATATGGATTATTTAAGTTTTATCTGAACTATGTGGGATAGAAAGCACAGTGTAATTGTAAGTTTCGTTATACACCACAATTTGTTTTATCTGAACTATGTGGGATAGAAAGTTTTCATATTTAAGTCCAAGTCTTTTTATTGCCTCGTTTTATCTGAACTATGTGGAATTATTTTTCCATTAATCTCAATCTTTTTTATCAATTATTTTCAACAATTTTCTTTAAAATCTTTGATTTCCATTTTGCAAAAATAGTCCGAATTAGGACTAATTTTGATTAAACAAATACTCTCTACTTATTTTGCAAATTTAGTGCTTTCTGAACCTTGAAAATCAAAGGCAAAAAATGGATTTTCTTGGAAGTTTTTAAAATTTCATTTCCATTTTGCATATAACCGGTAAAAAGCAATATAACATTAGTTATCTTTACAAATCTTTACAATCATCTTTACACTATCTTTACATCGTAAAGATGGAAACTTTACACAAAAAATGCTATACTTTTTGGTATCTTTACAAAGATTTACAGGTATCTTTACAACATCTTTACAATTGCTTTACAGGTGATAAGATGGAAAAGAGATTGGTTAATTTCAGACTATCAGTAGAACTGATAAACAAATTGGAAGAGTTATCAAGACAAACAGGTAAAAATAAAACCGAACTAATAGAAGAAGCAATCAAATGCTTGATAGAAACACATTCTCAAACAGATAAACAAATACAACTCCTTGAAGAACAGAATAAGCAATTAATGAATGTTTTAAAAGGCTTTCAAATTGCTTTACAAAGTAAAGATGAACTCTTGGAAGAAAAGGATAAAAGGATACAGGAACTAAAAGAGATTGTAGAACTCTTAAAACAAAATCAATCACAAGAAAAGAAAAAAAGTTTTTGGAAGTTTTGGAAGTAAAATTATCTTTCAGGAACTACTCATTAAAAAGGACAATTTTTAATATTAAAAAAAGACAAAATTTTAATATTAAAACAGACAAAATTTAATATTAAAACAGACAATATATTTGGATATTATATATCCAAATATCCACAATCTAAGGAACAAAGAAGTTTTTCAGTAAAAATTTTTTTGCTTTACAATGTAAATCTTTTCTTATGAATTTGCTTTAAATTCGGGTAAAATTTCAATTTGAAAAGGGTAAAAATTCAAGTTGAAAAGGGTAATATATTTGGATATATATCCAAATATCCACAATCTTATAAGTGCAAAGAGTAATTTAGCAACAAAAAATCTGTCTTTACAACATCTTTACAAAGTCATTAAAAAGGACAAGTTTTTAATTTTAAAATCGGGTAATTTTTTAATATTAAATCGGGTATTTTTTAACTTTAAAAAGGGTAGTATATTTGGATATAATCCAAATATCCACAAACATTATACTCCAATGCAATTTCTGTTAAAAAATTTTTTGCTTTACCAATCTTTACTCTGTAAATCTATTGTAAAGATAATTGCTTTACAAATAGTCCGAACTCGGACTATTTTAAGAAAACTTCCATTAACTTCCGTTAGAAAGAAAAATCAGTTAAATAATTGATATAACTTTATAATCTTTCAAATGACGGCTTGCCATCAAGCTGGCGTGCTGGCGTGCCGTCAATACGGCTTGCTGGCTTGACGGCACTTTTACACTTGTAAAAAAGGATTAGTTAAATTTTTCATTTTCCAATATATTGGCTTTCTCATTAAAATCTAATAAACACAATTTTCAGATGGGATATTACTAAAAAAAGTTAATATTCAATATTCTTGGCATATTTACTTACTCTCAATTATTTACCGGAACTGGATTTTTTACAGGATAAAAACTTTTGGTAGCTACCGGAATTAGTCCGAACTTGGACTATTTTTTGCTAAAAAGTATCATTATATTATTTTGCAATTTGCCTGCTTTTTGGATATTGATTTACAAGGATAAGAAAGCATATTTTAATTGTCAGAAAAAATATAAAAATGGTGTAAAATAAAAATATAATGATTTTGAAATTTACATTAAGCATAATACTTGCACCGGTGATATTTGCTTTCGGTGGTAAAATATATTGTAGTTTAATAAATCCTGAACCTTGCAAACCAAAACAAGTTCAGGAAGAGAATAAGGACAAAAAAGAGAATATGGATAAAAAAGAAAATGAAAATAAAAATTAAACTTTTTGCTTATATTTCGTTATTGTGTGAGAATAATTAAAAAGGAGGTGATAGAGATGAGAATAATAAGAGAATTAATAGGTTTAATAATAGGCACAATAGGTGGCTTATTAACATTTATAGGTATATTTTTAGGCATAGGAATGGCATTTGCCGGTGATTTTAAATTTTTGATAGCCGGTATAATAGGTTTTGTAATGATGATAATAGGAAATAGAATAATAGGCGATAATAAAACTCCAAGATATGCTACTGCTACCGATACTAATGTGGAAGATGAAAATGAAGAAGAAGAAAGAGATATTGGTTTAGCAATAGCAGGTTTTCCTACCGGAGATTTCGGTATCTATCTTATGAATAAACATAAAAAACCTTAATTAGCCAAGTTCAAGCAACTTGGCTATTTCTTCTTCTGATAGTCCTTTTTCTTTTAGTTTATTTGCTATCTTTATTCTCTCTTGGATTTTGATATTTGTTATTTCTATTTCTTCTTTTATTTCATAAAGGCACATCTTCATCATCTATTGTAGAAGCTACCGATTGCATTTCTTCTCTTTCAAATTCTGATGCCATCTTGCTTATTAATCTAAATGTTTCTCTTATCTTTTCTTTTTCTTCTTTTGGTATATCAATTCCAAGATAGTATTTAATCATTTTTCTTTTGTCTTTTCTTTTAAGTAGTATTATCTCCTCTAAAACAAAGCCTTCGCTACATCTTCCACAATCGCTAACTCTGTATCCCCAAATAAACTTTCTTGCATTGTAATAAAACTCTTCAAATACAAGAATATAACCTAATCCTAAACCTAAATCATAAGTGTAAAGGTAATTTTCTAATGGCACTACTTCGCTTATTTTTTCTAACACATCTTCTCTTACTTTGGTTTCTGTTCCGGATAAAGACCTTTTCGCTATTAACATTTTTCTTTACCTCCTTTAATTTATTTAACTCTGGATTATATAATTATCTACTCTTCCTTGTTCTTTCAATCTGTTTAATGTTCCAAAAATTAATTCAAGAATTTCAGAATAAATTTCACTATTTAATCTATCGTTATGATATAGTTCTATCTCAAAATCTCTTTTATCATTATCAAAATCCAAGAAATACTCCCTAATTTGAATTAATCCTTTCCACTCTGTATTTCCAAAAGTTAATTCTCCTATGTTTCTAACCGGTATTTTTTCTAACTCAATTTTTTTAAAATATAATGGATTTTCTCTTGTATCCTCTCTAAAACAGAAAAATGCACCATTTGAATAGTAATTTAATTCTCTTGTTTTATCTTCCTTGTATCCTTTAACATCAATCTTTACTAAAAGCATATATTTATCCTCAAATAGAAAATACATCTAAAAATATTTTAAACCTAAAACTTTCCTTTTTCTGACAAGACAGGATAAGAATAAAAATAGTCCGAGTTCGGACTAATTGAAAAAATTAGAAAAAAAGTTATTAACAAAAAATTTTCAAAGAAAGTTATCAAGAAAAAAATTCTCTTTTCTTAACAAGATAGGACAAGGTTTTGCAGATACCAAAATTGCATTTTAATATAACCCCCTTTGTTTATTTTTTATGGTCCATAACCTAATCCGGAAATATTGAAAATCTTTTGTTGAAAAAAATCAAATAAGGAAGTTTATGGAAGTTTTTTAATCTAAACCTAACAGAGAATAATTGCTATTATTAACCTAAACCTTACAACCTTTTAAACCTTAAAACCTTTCAAAAAAAATAACTCAAAACCGGAATAAACCTAATAACCTAAAATAACATTACCCTGAAAAATAACAAAGAACCTAAAAACATAATAACCGGAAGAACCTAAAAATAACTCTTTCTGTTAAATAACAACCTTGAAAGGAATGAAAACAGATTTTAAATTCTGCACATTTTATTAGAAATCTTAATAATAGGAAATTCTGCACATTTTCTTAGAACAGAAATCTAACCTGAAAAAATTATCCACCACTTTAGAAGAAAAGTTAAATTTTTTGCAATTAATTGCATATTTCTAATCTGTTTCAGTTGCAATGGAAATAATAAATAATCTTCCGGAAGTAAAGTTTAATAATTTAATAATTTGATGCTTTGTTAATTTATTAATTTAATAAACTATCCACTATTTTCATGTAAATTAAACTTTTGTATAGATAACATCCTTTAGCACTTCCCGCATCACAAGCTTTTTTAAAGAACACAGCAGCTTTTACATAATCTTCTTCTACCCCTTCTCCATCATAATACATTCTTCCAAGATTATTACATCCTTTAGCAATTCCCGCATCACAAGCTTTTTCAAATAACCCAGCAGCTTTTACATAATCTTGTTCTACCCCTTTTCCATAATAATACATTTCTCCAAGATTATAACATCCCTTAGCACTTCCCGCATCACAAGCTTTTTCAAATAACCCAACAGCTTTTACATAATCTTGTTCTACCCCTTTTCCATAATAATACATTTCTCCAAGATTATAACATCCCTCAGTACTTCCCGCATCACAAGCTTTTTTAAATAACCCAGCAGCTTTTACATAATCTTGTTCTACCCCTTCTCCATAATAATACATTTCTCCAAGATTATTACATCCCTCAGTACTTCCCGCATCACAAGCT
>NZ_FXTX01000025.1 GCF_900182795.1 Venenivibrio stagnispumantis | reverse complement strand
TTTTACCAGTTTTTTAACCTTGGTAAACAATGATTAGATAATATGTTAAGCAACTGATTGTTTGTCAAGTATTAGCGAATTTTTAAACACTCTCAATAGGTAAAATCGTAATCAGTTATTTTGAGAAAAACCACCATTTAACCACCAACACCCTGTAAGTAATTAATCTTATTCAATTTTTAAACATAATATATTATAACTCACTTGTAAATAACATATTTCAAGTTTGAAATTAAACTTTTAAACAAACTTATAGGAAACTGCATTTTATTTGCTATAGAAATTCTAAAAAGGTGTAGTTTTTCGTTTATATACAATTCATATATAAAATGTAAAATGCAATATAAGAGAGATTATATTGCATAGGAATAAATTAAAGAAATCGTTTTGAAATTGTTGCAAAAAAATTTTTTTCTATTATAATATTTATACCCTTTTTAAGGATATGGAGAGGTGGCAGAGTGGACGAATGCGGGTGATTTGAAATCACTTGTGGGTTGACAGCCCACCGGGGGTTCGAATCCCTCCCTCTCCGCTTAATATTTCAAAAATAATGGGACATCCAAGTATCTACAATCCTTGATAATCAATAACTAAAAAGCTGTCCCAAAAAACCTAAAATTTAGATTAAAGAGTTAAGATTAGATGAAAAAGAAAATTATAATCAATAATCTACAAGAACTTGAAGATTTTGCAAATAAAGTTGTAAAATGTTTAAAAGGAGATGAACTCCTTCTTTTAGAAGGAAATTTAGCAGCCGGAAAAACTACATTCACAAAATATATTGCTAAAAATTTTGGTATTGATGATTATGAAGTAGTATCTCCTACATTTAATATTATGAATATTTATGAAGGTAGGCAATTTGATATATACCATATTGATTTATACAGAGTAGATGATTTTGATATCACAGATTTTATAGGAAAAGGATTAATTATTATAGAATGGCCAAAAGAAGATTATACTAAATATACTAAAAATCAAATAAAATTTTCTTTTAATGTCTTAGATAATGAAAGAAGAGAGATAACTATTGAGACTGATTTAGATATTGAAGATTGTTTGAATATGTGAGGGATTGAATCCCCCACATCTATTTTAATTATTCAAGAATTTCCAATACTGCTCTTTTGTTCATTTTTCTTGATATAGAACCAAGGATTGTTCTCATAGCTCTTGCTACTCTACCTTGTTTTCCTATAACTTTTCCAAGGTCTTCAGGAGCTACTTTAAGTTCAACAACAGTTATTTTCTCTCCTTCTATTTCTCTAACTTCCACCTTCTCAGGGTGGTCAACAAGGGCTTTAGCCATGTACTCTACTACTTCTTGCAATTTGCTCATCTCTCTTCAACCTCCTACAAGAATTTTTCAGTTTATTGTTCCAATCCGAAGCTTTTGAGTATTTTTAAAGCTCTTTCTGATGGTTGAGCTCCTTTTGCTATCCATTCTTTTGCTTTTTCTACATTTATATTGCCGGTTTTTAATATTGGGTCATAAGTTCCTATATACTCTATAGCTTTTGTTTCTCTTGGTTTTCTGCTATCTACAACAATCATTCTATAAACCGGATGCTTTTTTCTACCTGCTCTGGATAATCTGATACGTACCACTTTCAAAAACCTCCTATTTTTCTAAAATTTAAATCCACCAAATTTACCAAAAGGATTAAACATTTTACCAGATTTTTTAAATTTTTTCATCATTTTTTTCATCTCTTCATACTGTTTTAAAACTTTATTTACATCTACTATGGTTGTTCCACTTCCTTTAGCTATTCTTTTTTTTCTGCTTCCATTTATAATGTGAGGTTTCATTCTTTCTTCAGGTGTCATTGAGTTTATAATTGCTTCTATCTGCACAAATTTCTTTTCATCTACTTTAAGGTTTTTTATTTGGGCACCTATTCCCGGTATCATTTTTAATATATTTTCTAATGGTCCCATACTTCTTATCATTCTTATCTGTTCTCTTAAATCTTCTAAGGTGAATTCTGCATTCATAACTTTTTGTGCCATTTCTTTGGCTTTATCTTCTTCTATTGCTGCTTGCATTTTTTCTATAAGTGATTGTATATCTCCAAGTCCGAGTATTCTTTGGGCTATTCTGTCAGGATAAAATGGTTCAAGGGCATCTATTTTTTCTCCGGTTCCGATAAATTTTATAGGAACTCCAATAACTTTTCTTATAGATAATGCTATACCACCTTTTGCATCACCATCTAATTTTGTAAGGATAACACCTGTTAGACCAACTGCTTTATGAAATTCTTCTGCTGTATTTATTGCATCTTGTCCTTGCATTGCATCTGCTACATATATAACTTCTGCCGGTTTTACTTTTTCTTTTATTTGTTTTAACTCTTCCATTAATTCTTCGTCTATATGCAATCTACCGGCAGTATCTAAGATTATGTAAGAAAATCCTTGTTTTTTTGCGTCTTCTATAACTTTTTCTGTCAATTTAAGAGCATCTTTTTCATTTTCATCTACAAAACAAGGGATATCTATAGATGATGCCAAAGTGCAAAGTTGTTTTGCTGCTGCCGGTCTTCTTACGTCGGTAGATGCTACACCTACTTTATATCCTTTGGATTTTAGATATTTGGCTAATTTTCCGGCTGTTGTTGTTTTACCGGTTCCTTGAAGACCTACAAGCATAATTATTGCCGGTGGTTTTTCCGGTTTTGCTATTGAAGAAGCTTCTTCTCCTCCAAGTATATTTATTACTTCATCGTAAAGTAATTTAATAACAGTTTCACCGGCAGATAATCCTTTTATAACTTCTTGACCTATTATTTTTTTCTTTATATCCTCTATAAACTCTTTTACAACATCTACATGGACATCGGCTTCAAGTAATGCAATTTTTATATCTTTTAGAGCTTCATCAACAACTTTTTCATCTAATTTTTTAGCCCTTTTTAACTTTTCTATTACATTACTAAATTTTTCTGTAAGTAATTCAAACAACTAAATAACCTCCGACCTATTATTAATAATAAAATTATATCAGAAATAGTTCCCCCCTTTTATAGACATCTATTCCACACACATCAGGGGTTTGGAATTACTAAGATAATCCCGATAATAAGGATTATTCATCAGTAATTCACAGGGAGCACTATTACACCCTTTGTATCTCTCCAAATATTGTTTTACCAATATTTGAAGGACTTTCTTTTTTGATGTGTATGGTGTTATCTCTCCAAGAGAACTTCTCCTGAAGATATTCCTTGCTCCATTTACTTGTGCATTTATTTTATTTCCACAGGCTTTACATTCAAAAGTATGAGTATCTTTTCTGTTGTCTTTATCTATATATCCACAATTACTGCATTCTTGTGATGTATATGCAGGATTTATAAAAATAACTTCTATACCATAGAATTGCTTTATTCTTTCTATTTTTTCATTTATATATCTTTTTCCGAAATTTGATATTAATCTGTTTAATCTTTTTGATAAATCCGGACTTCTAAAATCAAGTTTCTCTAATACTATTACCTTTGGTTTATAAATCTCTATTATCCTGTTAAAAATCCTATTTATTTCACTTTTTAAGAAATCTCTAAATTTTTGAACTAACTTTTTATATTTTTTATCTTTTGACGGTTTTATATTATTCTTTTGTAAATATTGCATTCTTTTTGTTATTTTTGCATCTAATTGTATCAAATAATCCTTAAAACATCTTCCAAACAAATCCCCTTTATCAGTAGCAAATAATGGATTTAATCCTATATCTATTGCCAATATATCTGTTTGCGGAATATATTCTTCTTTTTTATTTAACTCTTTTACTAATCTTATTTCAATATCATTATCTTTCTCATTAACTTGGATAAAATTCAAAAATTTACCATCTAATTTTTCTGCATAACTATTTGTTTTTAATGGAATATAAACCGGTCTTCTTTTTTCTAATGTAGTAATGGAAACCCAATAATCAAATGATTTTGCTTTACCATCTTTCTTTTTCTGTATATCCATTACTTTTTTATCTAAATTCATTGATATATTTTTAAAAGATGGAAATTTATTTTGTTTAAATGTATGTTTTAATATTTTTCTTGCTAATTTGTAATGATATTTATTTATCGGTAGTTCCTTTATAACTTTACCTTTCTTATCTTTTAAAACTGCTTTTTGTAATTTTTCATTAAACCAAACCTTTGATTTGTTTATAACGAATAATATGAATTTTGTATCTTTATCTAAACTGCTATTATAAACAATCTCTACAAAATCATTTTGTCTGTTTGAAATATAGCTTTCCAAAATACCTACTAATTGTGATTGGCAAGTTTGTTTGTATCTTTCTGATAACTTGCTTTTAATATTTTTTACTTCATTATATTCATTAAAATTACCTTGTTTAAAAAATAAATTCCATTGTATCTTTGCAATATCTTTTGCAGTTTTTCTGTATTCTTTAAGAACTTGCAATATCTTATCTACTTTACCTTTATTACCAAAATGCCTATATTTATATGCTCCGATAATTCTTTCATTCATCTTTTTCTTCATAATATATAAGTGTAAAGCCTTTCAGAGTATTTGTCAAAATACATCTATTAATAACTATATTTGGCTATAATTTTAATTACTAGTTCATATACCTGCTTGTTTTAAGATTTCAAACAATGTCCCCTTTGGTAAATCTCTTTTATGAAGAGGAACAACAACTCTTCTTTTCATTTCAGGATGGTAGTAAATATGATGGCTTCCTTTAATCCTATCTAATACAAATCCTTTCTTTTCAAGCACTTTGATAATTTCTTGGGGAGTGAGAGATGGGAGTTTAGACATTAGCTTCTAATCTTAAATTATATTCAAAAGTTTCTTCTTCCGTTGGTATTTCTTCGTTATGTTCCTTTAAGCTTTCTATGTATAACTCAATAGCCTCTTTTGCCATTTCAATTGCTTCCTCTATTGTATCTCCATAGGTTACACAACCAGGAAGAGAAGGAACTATTACTGTATAACCACCCTCAGGCTCTTTTCTAAGTAGAACCCTATAGCTTAATGTTTTCATATTATCACCTCAATTCGCTTTTATTTTTTATCATTTGAATTTAATTTCTAATTCAAAGCATTAACAATAAAATTATATCAGAGATTTGATTAATAATAATTTATGCCTATTTTTATAAAAAGAGGTGATTAAAATGGAAGATTTTAAATTACCGGAAATTTTAAAAATAAATCCAATAACCAAGCATCTTTCCCGTAAAGAATTTATAATAAAAAAAAGAAAACAAAAAAATAAAGAGGAAAAGGAAGAGAAAAAAGAAGAAAATCAAATTAAAAAGGAAGGAGGTTTGGATATCTATGTATAGAAATATAAATAAAGAGCTTGCAAAGATATTTAGAGAAATGGCTATGATTTATGAATTTATAGGGAAAGATGAAGATAAATTTAGAGCATTAACTTATCAAAGAGTGGCTAATCTTTTAGAAGATTTGCCGGATGATGTAAGAAATTATTTAATCTCAGGAAAATTGGAAGAAATAAGGGGAATTGGTTCCCATACGATAGAAAAGATAAAAGAATATATACAAACCGGAAAAATATCTAAATATGAGGAGCTTAAAAAATTAGTTCCACCGGATTTTCTACAGTTAATGGAGATACCCGGATTTGGCCCTAAAACATTAAAAAGAATTTATGAAGAGCTTGGAATAACTACCAAAGAAGAACTTATAAAAGCATTAAAAGATGGAAGAATAGCTTCTTTAAAAGGATTTGGAGAAAAGAAAGTAAAAAATATGTTAAAAGGATTAGAACTTTATGAAGCTTCTCAAAAAAGATTGATATTATGGGAAGCCTTAGAAATAGGAAGAAGTTTAGTAGAGAAATTAAAAAATCTAAAAGAAATAAAAAATATAGAGCTTGCCGGAAGTTTAAGAAGGAAAAAGGAAACAATTGGAGATATAGATATTCTTGTATCTGCAAATCAGCAAGATAGGGAAAAAATAATAAATTATTTTGTAAATTTGGAAGATGTAAAAGAGATACTTGCAAAAGGAGATACAAAAGCGAGTGTATTAATAAAACAAAGGGAAAGACAGGTTGATTTAAGGGTTATAAATCCTGATGAATGGGGTTCAGCTTTGCAATATTTTACCGGTTCAAAAGAGCATAACGTTCATATGAGAGATATAGCAAAATCAAAAGGTTTGAAGGTTAGTGAATATGGAGTTTTTATAGCTTCTACCGGTGAAAAGATAGCCGGAGAAACAGAAGAAGGTGTTTATGAAGCAATAGGAATGCAATGGATACCACCGGAACTAAGGGAAGATAGAGGAGAAATAGAGATTGCTTTGGAAAAGAAACTGCCAAAGCTTGTAGAACTTTCTGATATAAAAGGAGATTTACATGTTCATTCTACTTGGACAGATGGAATGAATACAATACAGCAAATAATTGAGTTTGTAAGAGAAAGATATAAATATGAATATATAGCAATTACAGACCATTCTAAATCTGTAAGGGTAGCCCATGGTTTATCAGAAGAAGATTTATTAAGACAGATAGAAGAGATTGATAAATTAAATAAATTGATAGGTTTTGATTTTATCAAAAAAGGAATAGAAGTAGATATTTTGCTTGATGGTTCCCTTGATTTATCAGATGAAGTTTTATCAAAGCTTGATTGGGTAGTTGCATCTATCCATACCCATTTTAACAGAGATAATACAGATAGAATAATAAAAGCCTGTGAAAATCCTTATGTAACTGCTATTGGACATCCAACAGGAAGAATTTTCGGTCAAAGGGAAGGTTATCCGGTAAGTGATGAAATTCTTAAAGTAGCAAAAGAAACAGGAACAGCCCTTGAAATAAATGCACAGCCAAACAGAATGGATTTAAATGAAGTATGGGTAAAAAAAGGAAAAGAGATAGGAGTCAAATTTGTAATATCAACAGATAGCCACAGCTTTGGAAATTTTGCATATATGGAAATAGGAGTAGCAATAGCAAGAAGAGGCTGGTGCACCAAAGAAGATATTCTTAATACAAAAAGTTGGAAAGAAATCCAGAAATTTGTAAATGCTAAAAGAAAAAAATTTGGTGTGTTGAAATAAATGGCTTCCTAATCTGATATAATAAATTTATCTAAATTTCTGGAGGTTTTTAGATTGAAAAGAGTTAGATTTGCACCAAGTCCTACCGGCTATTTACATCTTGGAAATGCAAGAACTGCATTATTTAATTATTTATATGCAAGACATGAAAATGGAAAATTTATATTAAGAATAGAAGATACAGATTTAGAGCGTTCTAAAAAAGAATATGAAGAAATGCTAATAGAAGATTTAAAATGGCTTGGTATAGAATGGGATGAAGGTCCAGATAAAGGTGGAGAACACGGTCCTTATAGACAATCAGAAAGATTAGAAATATATGCTAAATATGTAGATAAATTGTTAAAATCCGGAGATGCTTATTTTTGCTACTGCACAGAAGAAGAACTTGAAGCAGAAAGAGAAAAAGCAATAAAAGAAGGAAGGCCTTATAGATATTCCGGTAAATGTAGAAATCTTACACCGGAAGAAAGAATGGATTACGAAGTAAAAGGAATAAAGCCGGTAATCAGATTTAAAGTTCCGGATGGAGAAGTAGTAGCTTTTGAAGATTTAATAAAAGGGCATATTGAAATAAATGTTAATGAATTTGGAGATTTTGTAATAGTTAGACAAGATGGAATGCCTGTTTATAACTTTGTTGTAGTAATAGATGATGCATTAATGGGTATTACCCATGTAATAAGAGGAGAAGACCATCTTGCAAATACACCTAAACAGATATTAATATACAAAGCCCTTGGATTTGAAACACCTAAATTTGCCCACATGCCTATGATACTTGGAGAAGATAGAACTAAATTATCCAAAAGACATGGAGCAACATCAGTTAGAGCTTTAAAAGATGAAGGATATATGCCTGAAGCAGTATTTAACTATCTATCTTTACTTGGCTGGCATCCAAAAGATGAAAAAGAAATCTTATCAAAAGAAGAAATAATAAAACAATTTAGAATAGAAGATGTAAATAAATCACCGGCTATATTTGATAGAACAAAATTAAGATGGATGAATGGAGTATATATAAGGGAAATTTTAGATATAGATACTATTACAAAAAGAGCAGTAGAATTTTTTGAAGGTTTTGGATATATAGCAGATTATGATTATTACAAAAAAGTTATGGAAGCAATAAGAGATAGCATAGAAACATTAATGGATATAAAAGAAAGAGCAAAACCATTCTTTGTTGATGATTTTCCTTATACACAGGAAATAATAGAAGAAGTAAAAAATTCTAAAGCTTATGATGTTGTAAAAGCATTTTATGAGAAAATAAAAGATAAAGAAGAAATAAAAAAAGAAGATTTTAAAGAGATAACAAAGCAAATACAAAAAGAGCTCTCTGTAAAAGGAAAAGAGTTATATCATCCGCTTAGATTGGCATTAACCGGTGAAAGTTCCGGAGTAGGTCTTGATTTATTAGTAGAAGTAATAAGTATTAAAAGATTAAAACATAGATTGGAAAGATTTTTAGAATATTTTGGATAATATGCTAACGCCCCAGCAGTTTAGGAAAATAAGGGTATATTTTAAAGATAAGGATAATAATAAATTAGATATATCCTTTTTTGAAGATTATTTAAATAAGGATTTACCTTTCTCTGAAAAATGGTTTTTAAGAGGTTGTAAGCATATATTGGAAAATCATTATACAGAGGCTATAAAAAGATTTCAGCTTTCTGATAGCTTTGATGCAAAAATTATGATTTTAAGTTGTAGTTTTAAAATAGAAGATTGGTTTATGTATAACCAATATAAAGATATATGCAAAGATTATAAACCGGATTTATTTGATAAATTTAGTTTTAATGGTTTTATACAGATTTTAGATAAAGAGTTTAAAATAGATAAAGGTATATGTGAGGTATTTGAAAGCTATCTGTCTAAAGATTAAAAAATTAGCTTTATTTGTGCTATAATATAAACTGATAATATGGTTTAAAATAAAAATTGTTATATATTATTTAATAATATTTTGGAGAGGTGGCTGAGTGGTCGAAAGCGGCTTCCTGCTAAGAAGTTGTGCGGGGTAAAACCTGCACCGCGGGTTCGAATCCCGCCCTCTCCGCTTAAAAAAAGATAATGAAAATATTTAAAGATTCTTTAAAAGCTGTAATATCCTTTAAAATAAGAACATTTTTCTCCATTTTAGCCATATCTATTGGTATAGCTTCTCTTTCTATTATTGTTGCTTCTGTTGAAGGAGCTTATGGCAAAGCTTATGAAATTGTAAATAAATTTGGTCCAGATAGTATGATGATTTTTGGTGGCTCTCAAGAAATAACTTCTTTAAGACAAAGACAAAAAACAATAACCCTTGAAATTTATCAAGATATAACCCAAAAATTTCCGGAAATAAAATTATCAATGCCACTTATATTTATACCTAATGTAAAACTATCTTATCAAGATAAAAAACATAATACAAGATTAATAGGTGCTTCTGAAAAATTTAGTGAGATTTGGTCTTGGAATATAGATGAAGGAAGATTATTCAGTAAAGAAGAGATAGATACAAAAGCAAATGTATGTATAATAGGAAAAACTGTAAAAAAAGAGTTGTTCTCAAATGAAGAAGCTGTTGGTAAATATATAACATTAAATAATCTTGTTTGCAAAGTTATAGGAGTTCTCTCTGAAAGAGGAAGCACACCTACCGGTGAGGATTTAGATGATAGGGTTATGATGCCTTACACAACAATTATGTCAAAAATAAATCATGATAATAAATATATTGATGGAATAAGATTAAAGCTATATAAAGATGTAGATGTTGGAGATTTAACAAAAAAGATAGAGCAGTATTTTAAACAAAAAAATATAGATGTTTTTATTCTTACACCTCAGGAAATTTTAAATTTTCTACTTCAACTTACCGGTTCTTTGGTTTTATTCCTTGGTCTATCTTCTACTATATCTTTAACTATTGGTGGATTTGTCCTTGCTAATTTATTTTTATTATCTGTAAATGAAAGAACCCATGAAATTGGAATAAGAAGGGCTGTTGGTGCTACAAAAAGGGATATTTTGAAGCATTTTATATATGAGGCTCTGATAATAACATTTATAGCTTCTATAATTGGATTTTTGATAGGTTTTGGAGGCTCTAAACTCTTAGTAAAAATAATAGAATTTCCGGTTAAATTCTCATGGATATCCTTTATTTTTGCAGTTATTGTATCATTAATAGTTGGTATAGTTGCAGTTTTAAATCCAGCATTAAAAGCATCAAGAATAAATCCTATGGAAGCTATTAAATCATGAAAAAAAGATTTCTAATAAGCAGTTTAAAAATAGTTTTTAGGATATTTTCAGAATACAAAGTAAGGTCTGCTTTGGCTATACTTGGGATAACATTTGGAACATTTGCTTTAATATTAATGATTAGCATATCTAACTCTTTAACTGAAAAGATAAATCAAGAAGCTACAAAGCTCGGAGAAAATATTATTTTGGTAAAAGCCGGAGAAGTAAGAGTATTTAGAGGGCAAGAAAGAGCATTAACAACTGCCAACACTTTAAAATTAGAAGAAGCTTATATAATAAAAAACCGGATAGAACATATAAAAAATTTAGCACCTGCCTATACATTAAATTATCCGGTTAGATATAAAGATAAAATAATTAATACAACAATAATAGGCACAACAACAGAATATCCGGTTATTAGAAATATAAAAGTAAAAGAAGGTAGATTTTTTAATCTTGAAGAGATGCAAAGGGGAGAAAAGGTTATTGTTATAGGTTCTAAGATTGCAGAAAAATTTTTTAAAAATGAAAATCCTATTGGAAAAACTATACTGATTTTTAGAGTGCCTGTTAAAGTAATAGGAGTAATGGAAGAAAAGGGAGCAGATATTACCGGAAACGACCAAGATATTTTAATATATACACCTATAAAAACTGCTATGAGAAGATTGGCAAATGTAGATTATATTAACACTATCTATATTCAGGCCGATTCCAAAGAAAGTATAAATATTGTTAAAAATCAAATAAAATTATTACTGCGAAAATTACATCATATAAATCCTTCTGATAAAGATGATTTTACTGTTATATCTATGGAAGATGTGATAAAAATGCAAACTCAAGCTCTCAAAATATTTAAATTACTTGGTGTAATTTCTGCCGGTGTATCATTTTTAATAGGTGCAATAGGAATATTATCAATAATGATATTAATAGTAAATCAAAGAAAACAGGAAATAGGAATAAGAAGGGCTGTTGGTGCTACAAGAAATAATATACTAACCCAGTTTATATTAGAATCTGGAATAATTGCACTAATTGGTGGAGTATTTGGAGCATTTTTGGGAGTTTTGATTACTTCTATTGTATTTTTATTGTTTAAATTACCATTTATAATAGTTGTAGATGTTATAATTTTTGCAACAATTAGTTCTGTTATTCTTGGATTTGTAGCAGGTATTTATCCAGCAATTAAAGCATCAAAAATAACACCACTTGAAGCTTTAAGATAATTAAGAGCCAGTTTTTTCTATATAATCAATATTTTTCTCTATAAAAATATCGCCAAAATGCTGATATTGATAGATATTTATTTTATTATCATAATTTAAAAACAATAAAGCCACAAAAGCTTGTGATTTGCTCGGATAAGTTAAATCTTTTAATGTTATAACATTATCTATATTCTGTATCTCTGCCTCAATAAGTTTAATTGCATCTTCTAAAACTGCATGAAATAAAGGTGGAAGCTCAAATTTATTTTTATTCCTATTTATTATTTTTGGAGAACTCTTTTGAATATTCTTATTTTTTGAGGGTTTAAACTCAATAACAGGTGATATATACTCTTTTAATACATTTGCTATTTCTTCTATTGTATAAAATCTTTTTATTCCAAACAATCTTTTTCTATGAATTTTTCCCTCTTTCTCTTCTTCTTTTGTAATATCAAGAGCTTCTGCTTTCATTTTTAGCAGAAGGGCTGCAGCCATAATGATTTTAGAAGCGTATCTGAGATTTGGGATATACATATTTTTTATTTCTCTTAAATATTTATCTGCCAAATCTACTATATCAACATTCCAAGGGTCTATCTCACCATTTATGGCTAATTTTAACACTATATCAAAAGGCTGTTTTTCTTGCATAATATCTACCTCATCTATTTTAATAATTTTTCGGATATTTTACCAAAAACTTTATGATAAAATTATAAAAAATTTTTTGATTTTGAGGGATAAAAAATGAAATTTACAGAAACAGAATTACCGGGTATTGGTAAAAAATATTCTGTTATAACAAATGAAAAAGATAAAATATCTGTAATAGTTCATTTTTCAGGTAGAAGAGAGATTTATTATTTTGATAAAGCAGATTATGATGAACCTGTTTGCACAATCTCAATGAATGAAGAAGAAGCTAAACAGGTAGGTTCTGTATTAATGGGAACTTACTTTAAACCACCTGAAGAAGATGCAAAGGAGATTTTATTTAAAAATCTTGTGATGGAATGGATAAAAGTAGATAAAGATTCTATTATGAAAGATAAATCTATAAAAGAGTTGCAAATAAGGAAATTAACGGGAGCATCTATAATAGTTATTTTAAGAGGAGATACATCTATCGTTAATCCATCACCGGATGAGATTATAAAAGAAGGAGATACTTTAATTGTAGTTGGAGATAAAAAACAGATAGAAAAATTCTTTGAAATATTTTATCCTGCTTGTAAATTAAAATGATAGAACACCTCAATATTCCTTTTCTTCTTAAATTTGGAGTTCTTAATTTATTTTTATTTATTGCAGTATATTTTAGTTATAAAACAAAATTTCCTTCTATAATTTTTTATATAATAGCCGGTATATTACTTGGTAATTTTGTTCACGGAGAAGAAGCTATTGAGAAAATCAGTGAGATTGGTATTGTTTTATTATTCTTTTATCTTGGTCTTGAGTTTAATATAGAAAGAGCTATAACTACAGCTAAAAATATATGGAAAGTAGGGCTAATAGATTTCTTTTTTAATTTTGTATTGATATTTATTGTTATGAAAGTTATTGGATTTAATATTTTTGTATCTTTACTTGTAGCCGGTGTAGCTTATGCTTCATCTTCTGCTATTACATCTAAAATTATAATTGATAACAAAAGAATAGCCAACCCAGAAACAGAGATGATACTTGGGCTTATGGTTTTTGAAGATATAATTGCTCCTTTGATTCTTGCTATAATTTCCGGTATAGCAGTAGGTAATGATTTTAATATACTTTCTATTGGAACAATACTTTTAAAGATTATTTTTGTTTTTGCTTTTGCATTTGGAATTATTTATCTATTTAAAGAAAAAATAGCAAATTTTATAGATAATTATTTGGAAAGTGAAATATTAACTCTTCTTTCTCTTGGAGGGCTTATAACATTTTCCGGTTTTACCCAGTTTATCGGTTTGTCTGAGGCTCTTGGTGCTTTTTTAATGGGTATGATAATATCAGAAACAGGAAAATCTCATGAAGTTGAAAAAGTTATGTTTTCATTTAGAGATTTGGCAGTAGCAATATTTTTCTTCTTATTTGGTGCATCTATCCATTTTGGCATAGCAGCAGATATTAAAATGATTGTTGCTTTGATTATTGTTATTATTCTATCCATAATAGGTAAGTTTTTAACAGGTTATATTGGCGGTCTGATGTATGGTTTATCCAAAAAGGCTTCTTTAAATGCAGGTTTTTCTATAATTAACAGAGGAGAATTTTCAATAGTTATGGCAAAATTTGGAACATCTGAGATATTGCCTTTTGTAGGAATTTATACCTTGGTATTAAGTATTATAGGGATATTTACTGCTCAATATGCTAATAAATTGGCAAAATTAATTGTCAAACCTAAAAAAGAAAGCATTTGATTTTTATCTTTTAAAGATATAATTTATAATCCAAAAAATTTTGTCAGGAGTGATGAATGTATTACAGAAAATTTAATGATTATTTAAAAGAAAAATATGGTGGAAGAATACAAAAAATTGCAATAGATGCCGGATTTACCTGTCCTAACAGAGATGGAACAAAAGCATCAGGAGGTTGCACATTTTGTAATAACCAATCTTTTAGCCCTTATGCAATGAGTAGAAAAACGGTTCAAGAACAGATAGAGAAAAGTATAGAATTTTATAAAAATAGATTTAAAAATATAAAAGGATTTTTAGCTTATTTTCAGGCTTTTACAAACACTTATGCAGATGTTGATACTCTCAGAGAAATCTATGACCAAGCTATGAGCTATGATGAAATTATAGGTATGTCTATTGGAACAAGACCGGATGTTGTGCCGGAAGAAGTTTTAGACCTTATTGCAACTTATACTGTAGAAAAACCGGAAATCTGGGTAGAGTATGGATTGCAAACTGCCCATTTTAGAACATTAAGGAAGATAAATAGAGCTCACGGTGTATCTGAATTTATAGATGCAGTATTAAGAACTAAAAAAAGACCAAATATTAAAATATGTGTCCATGTAATACTTGGATTACCGGATGAAGATTATGAAGATATGATGGAAACAGCAAAAGTTATAGCAGCCCTCGGAGTAGATGGTATTAAAATACATCCTTTACATATAGTAAAACATACAGTTATGGAGAAACAATATTATAAAGGTGAGATTAAAGAGCTTGATATAAAAGAGTATGCAAAACTTGCAGTGGATTTCCTTTCTTATCTTCCAAAAGATATAATAGTTCATAGAATAACCGGCGAAGCCTCAGAAGAAGAACTTATAGCTCCTTACTGGTGCTCTCCAAAATATAAACAGGAAGTCCTTAAAGCAATAGAAGAAGAATTCAAAAAAAGAGAAGCCTCAAAACAATTAATGTTGATTTAAATATCCGGTAAATTTAGTTTTTTAATTAATTCTTGTGTTGTGATACATTTTAATAGCAAAACCGAAAAGGAATGATAATTATATTATATTAAAAGCCTCCTTATACCAAAACAATGATATAATAACCCTTATGAAGATAATAGATATGAGGGTAATAGATATGAAGGTAATAGATAAAAAGCTAATAGAAGAAGATATAATAGAACTAAAAAAGCTTCAAAAAACGATAAAGCATAGAAGATTTGTTCCGAGAATTCAAATGTTAATT
>NZ_FXTX01000024.1 GCF_900182795.1 Venenivibrio stagnispumantis | reverse complement strand
TTATCAGAAAACCATCTTAAGAGTTTAACTTTTTATCCTTATATTAAGGAGGCTTTTAATGTGATATAATTATCATTCCTTTTCGGTTTTGGTATTATAATGCAAGTGTAAATATAGGGAAAAGAGCAATAAAGATAATAAATAGAATAAGAGCTGGCAAGTCAAAATCCGGAGAGTATAACTCAAAGGATACTCCTGCCAGAAATCCGTCTCGTCAGGGGCTTGCCAGTTTTACCGGTCTAATATCAGTATTACCATTAACTATACTTGTAGCATATAGCAGTTTAGTAGAAATCTCGGCAATAAAATTCAAAAAACTAATCAAATAGATAGATACACGAAATTATGGATATGGATAGATGGGACGGTGAGGTTTTAGCCCATTCTTAATTCTAAATATATTTAATGTATTTAAAAGCAAAGAAGCAACGGTCATTGGTCCAACACCACCCGGAACAGGTGTAATAGCATAAACTTTCTCTTTTATATTTTCAAAATCTGTATCTCCTACTATTTTTCCATCTACTCTATTTATTCCAACATCAATAACAACAGCTCCTTCCTTTACCATATCTGCTGTTATAAGCTTAGGTTTTCCTACTGCTACCACTAATATATCTGCTTTTTCTGTATGAGATTTTAAATCTTTTGTATTTTTGTGACAGATTGTAACAGTAGAACGCTCTTCTCTTAAAAATAACAAAGACATAGGCTTTCCTACTATATTACTTGCTCCTACTACAACAACATCTTTTCCAAATGTATCTATATTATATTCTTTTAATAAAAGCCATATTCCAAGAGGGGTGCAGGGAATTATACCATCATTTTTGCCGGTAGCAAGTTTTCCAACATTTACAGGATGAAAACCATCAACATCTTTTGAAGGATGAATAGCTTCTATAATTTCATAAGTGTTAATATGTTTTGGTAATGGAAGTTGAACTAATATTCCATCTACATTATCATCTCCATTAAGATTTCCTATTAATTCTAATAATTCTTCTTGTGTAATATTTTCAGGTAAATTATAAGATAAAGATTTTATGCCAACCTCTTCACAAGATTTTTTCTTGTTATTTACATAGACCTGACTTGCTGGGTCATTTCCTACCAATATTACTGCAAGACAAGGTTCTCTAAAGCCTTGTTTTTTTAAATTTTCTATATCTTTTTTTATCTCTTCTTTAATTTTGGTAGATATTTTTTTTCCATCTAATATTATCAAAAGATTATCTCCTAAATAATTTTTTATCATAAAAATTATATCAAAAAAAAGCTTCTTCAGTTATGATAAAATAAAAATACATTGCATTTTTTAAAATAAGCATAAATTTATTGAGTAATAATTTTTGTTAAAAAAGAGAGGTAAGTCATGTTTGAGAAATTTACAGAAAAAGCAAGAAAAATAATATTACAGGCAAGAGAAGAAGCTATAAACTATAAAAATAATTATTTAGGTTCTGAACATCTATTGCTTGCTTTGCTTGAAGAGGAAGATATAACTATACTTGTATTAACCCGTTTTGGTATATCTGCAGATAAAGTGAAAAAAAGTTTATTATCTCAAATGACAAAAGGAATGCATACAGGGGAAGTTTTGTTTGCTCCGGATGCTAAGAGGGTTCTTGAGTTTGCAGTTGAGGAAGCAAAAATATTACATCATCAATTTGTAGGGCCTGAACATTTACTAATAGGTATCGTGAGAGAAAAAACAGGACTTGGTGGTAGGGTTTTAAGAGGATTTGGTTTGGAAGAATACTCTGTCAGAAGAGAGATACTTCAAATCTTAGGAGAAGTGCCACCACAGGAACAAAATAAACAAGCTCCAACACCAAATTTAGATAGATTTAGCAGAGATTTAACAGCCCTTGCAAGGGAAGGTAAACTTGACCCTGTAGTAGGTAGAGATAGGGAAATAGAAAGAGTTATACAGATACTTGCAAGAAGAAGAAAAAATAATCCGGTATTAATCGGTGAGCCAGGTGTAGGTAAAACAGCAATAGTTGAAGGACTCGCCCAAAGAATAGCAGATAGAACAGTTCCTGAACCACTTCTTGGAAAGAGAATAGTAGCCCTTGATTTAGCATCATTGGTAGCCGGCACAAAATATAGAGGTCAGTTTGAAGAAAGATTAAAAAATATTTTAAAAGAGCTTGAAAAAGCCCCAAATGTAATTTTATTTATAGATGAGCTTCATACACTTATAGGAGCCGGTGCAGCAGAAGGCTCCATAGATGCATCAAATATGTTAAAGCCAGCCCTTGCAAGAGGCGAAATACAGGTAATAGGAGCGACAACCCTTGATGAATATAGAAAATATATAGAAAAAGATGGAGCCTTAGAAAGAAGATTTCAGCCTGTTTTAGTAGAGGCACCATCAATAGAAGATACAATAAAGATATTAAAAGGATTAAAGAAAAAATTTGAAGAATTCCATGAAGTTACATATACAGATTCTGCTATAGAAAAAGCAGTAGAATATTCAGTAAAATATATAGCCGATAGACAATTGCCGGACAAAGCTATAGACCTCATAGATGAAGCAGGAGCTTTAGTAAGACTTAGGGAAGTTGAGCTTCCACCTAAGCTTAAAAAACTTGAAGAAAAACTTAAAGAGATAGAGGAAGCAAAAGCAGAAGCAGTAAAAGAGCAAGATTATGAAAAAGCAGCAAAATTTAGAGATGAAGAGCTTAAAATAAGAGCAAAATTTGAAACTCTAAAAATAGAATGGAGAGAAGAAAGAAAGAAAAACAAACCGAAAGTAGTAGAAAAAGATATAGCTGAAGTAATTGCGAGATGGACAGGTATACCTGTTGCAAGATTAACAGAAACAGAAAGCGAAAAATTACTTCATATAGAAGATGAATTACATAAAAGAGTGATAGACCAAACAGAAGCTATATCTGCAGTAGCTAAAGCTATAAGAAGAAACAGTGTAGGATTAAAGGGAAGACATAGACCAATAGGTGTTTTCTTATTCCTTGGACCAACAGGTGTTGGTAAAACTGAAACTGCTAAAGCATTGGCAGAGTATCTTTTTGGTAAGGAAGATGCACTTATCAGATTTGATATGTCTGAATATATGGAAAAACATACAGTATCAAGATTAATAGGAGCACCTCCTGGATATGTTGGATATGAGGAAGGAGGACAACTTACAGAAGCAGTAAGAAGAAAACCTTATTCTGTTTTACTTTTTGATGAAATAGAAAAAGCACATCCGGATGTATTTAATATATTCTTGCAGATATTTGATGATGGAAGATTAACAGATTCTTTTGGTAGAGTAGTAGATTTTAGTAATACTATAATAATTATGACATCTAATCTTGGTGCAAGAATGATACTTGAGAGTGGTAAGATGGGATTTGAAACAAAATCTGCAATAGTTGATTACAATGAACTTAAGAAAAATGTTATGGATCAAGTAAGAAAGGCATTTAGCCCTGAATTTATAAATAGATTAGATGAAATAATCGTTTTCAGACCATTGGACAAAAACATAATTCAAGGTATAATATATAACCAATTAAATGAAATAAACAAAAGGTTAAAAGAATGGGATATAACTGTAAAACTTTCGAAAGAGTTTGTAGACTACTTGATAGAGAAGGAGTTCAGACCGGAATATGGAGCAAGAAGTATAAAAAGAGCTCTTCAATCACAAGTAGAGGATTTACTTGCAGAGAAGATATTGGAAGGCAAACTTCCGGCAGGCTCTACAGCAGAAGTGATACTTACGAAAGATGGCAAAGTGGATATAAAAGTGAAAAAACCAAGAAAGAAAAAAGAGAAAGAGGAAGTTTTACAATAAAATCAACAGGGGCAAGTTTAATACTTGCCTCTCTACTTATATTTTCAACATCATCATTTTCAGAAGAAATACCAAAAATAGAAACACCATCAATAGAAGAAGGAACAAAAATATATAGAATCAATAAAATAGAGTTTAAAGGTATACAAAATATAGATTATCAAATAATAAAACCTCTTATTCCTTTTGAAAAAGGAGGGATAGTAACCAGAGATAAATTAGAAAATACTATTAGAGATTTGTATAAACTCGGTTATTTTCAAAATGTAGAAGCATACACAAGATATACAGAAAATGGAATAGATTTAACATTTGTATTTAAAGAACTACCGGTAGTTCAAAGAATAGAATTTGAAGGAAACAAAAATATATCTACAGAAGATTTATTAAAAGAGATAGGAATCTCTACAGAAGAAAAAATGGAAAGTGGTAAAGCCCTTCCTTTTACATCAATGGGCCCTGAACTTGCAGAAAAATTATCATCTATAAAAAAAGGTTTAGGTAGAGTTTTATCTGCAGATGAAATATCTCAAATGAAAAAAAGAATTGAAAAATTATATGAAAAAAGAGGATTTTATGAGGCAAAAGTTTCTTATTATTATAAAGGAAATACCCTTGTATTCCAAATAGATGAAGGTGAAAGAGCTTACGTTGCAAAGATAAATATAATAGGAAATAAACAAATAAAAACAAAAGAAATTCTTTCTGTAATGGAAACATCTGAAAGAAATATCTTTAAATTAAAAATATATCCTACCCTCGTAAAAGAAACATTATATGATGATATATCCAGAATCAAAGATTACTATATATCCAAAGGTTTTTTTGATGTTCAAATTGAAGAACCTATCATAGAGCTAAAAGATAATAAAAAATATTATATTACTATTAAAATAAATGAAGGAGATAGATATAAAGTCAAAGATATTAAATTTGAAAATAATAATCTATTTACAACAAAAGAGATTTTTGAACCAATTAAAAAAAGATTGATAAAACCCGGAGAATATTATGACGAAGAAAAAATAGATTTAATAAAGAAAATAACCATAGATAAATATAATGAACTTGGATATATATTTGCTAATGTTGAAATTAATAAATTGGTAGATAAAGAAAATAAAACGGTTGAAGTTGTTTTAAATGTCCAGCCGGGGAATGTATACTATGTTGACAAAATAAATATTACAGGAAATTATGAATCAAGAGATGCAACTATAAGAAGAGAACTTAGATTTGCACCGGGAGATTTACTAAGAAAAGAAGATTTAGAAAGGTCACAGGCAAGATTAAATAGGCTTGGATATTATGATTTTGCTTCTTTTGAACCAAAACTTAAAACAGAAAATGCATTAGATATTGATGTAAATGTAAGGGAAAGATTTACAGGACAAATGTCTATCGGAGCCGGTTATAGCCAGCTAACAGGTTTATCTTTATTTGCTTCTATTAAAAAAGGAAATTTCCTTGGAACCGGTGATGTTGCAGGATTATCTTTAAGCATAGGTTCTAAGTATAAAAATAATGAGCTTAGTTATTTACACAGATGGGCATTTTATAAGCCTCTTGACCTTGGATTTAATCTATACGATAGGTCTATAGATTACACAACTTTTACATCTATAAAAACAGGTATTTCTACAAATCTTTCTTATGAATTTTGGGAATATTGGAGAACAGGTGTAGGTGTTGCCTTAGAGAAAGGAGAGATAAAAGATGTAACAGATGCAGCTACAACTTATGTTAAATTACAACAAGGAAAGTATGACTTATATTCAGTATATACTTTTATAAATAGAAACTCTGTTGATAATCCTCTTCTTCCAACATCAGGAAGTGATATAACGGCAACATTTAAAGTTGGAACAGGAACAAGGGATTTTTATAAAGTAGTGTTATCTGCTACTAAATTTATTCCGGATAGAATTTTTTATACAGATTTTGTATTTTCTATAAAAGGAACTATTGGATTAGTTGAAAAAATATCTAAGAGTATACCTCTTGATGAACTATTTTTTGTAGGTGGTGATTTTACAATAAGAGGTTTTAGTTATGGTGGTGCAGGTCCTGTAGATAGTAATAATGACCCTCTTGGTGCTAAAAGACAGATAGTTTTAAACTATCAAGTAGCCCATCCGATTGTAGAAAGATTTTTATGGGGATATGCCTTTTTAGACCAAGGTAAAGGTTTTGATTCAGGAAATTTCTTCTCTAATATGTATAACTCTGCCGGTGTAGGAATGAAAATTATTACTCCATTTGCACCTATTGAACTGTATTATGGTAAGGTTTTAAATCCACCGGCAGGAGTAAGTAGTTCAAGATTTGGATTTATCCTCGGGACATTTTTCTAAAGAATCCTCCGGATTAAACCGGAGGCGATTTTATTTTTATTCTGTTGCATAACTATGCAATCCAGGGAAATAAAGATTTACACCAAAATAACATATTAAAAGCATTATAAAACCGGCAACAACTATCCATGCTGATGTTCTATATTTCCATTTTCCTATGGTTCTACCATGGATATATGCTGCAAAGAAAAGCCATACTATCAAAGCCCAGGTTTCTTTTGGATCCCAGCTCCAATAACTTCCCCAAGCTTCATTTGCCCAGGCACCACCTAAAATTATAGATGCAGTCCAGATAGGAAAAGATACAGAAACAGCTTTTAAAGTGATTTCTGAAAGTAAATTTTCAGATGGTAAAGCCTTTCCAATAGGTTTTAAAACATAAGTTGCAAAATATAAAAATGCAAGAAGAATAGCTATAAGAACAATACCTAAAACCATCGTTTTTAAATCTCTTGCTCCATGTAAAACCATATATCCAAGAGGAATAAGTATTAATCCGGTTATAATAAATCCAATATAATGTTTTTTATCTACTTTTATCTTTTTTGAGTAGTTATCTTTTATAAGAGAAGCAAAAGCTGCTCCAAAAGCAACGCTAAATCCTGCATATCCAACAAAAGAAGCAAGAACATGAAGATATAACCAATAACTTCTTAAAGCCGGCACAAGTGGATTTATATCGGTATTAAATTTATGTCCCCAAATTACCAAAAATGCTACAACCGGCATAAAGAAAGAACCTATAACTTTTGTTTTATACTCTTTTTCTATATAAAGATATACAGCCACTGCAAGCCAAGGGAAAAACATTAAAGATTCATAAAGATTTGTCCAGGGTGGATGGAATATATTCATATTATATGATTCTATACCTCTTAAAAATAATCCTGCTGATTGAATAAGCCAACCTACGAATGCAAATAAACTTCCTAATTTTGGGACATTCTCATTCTTAAAAAAGAACTGGAAAATATACATTAAAGCAGAAACTCCATACACAAAACCGGAAATTTGAAATAAATGAACATTGGTTATTTTTCCGGTTAAGATACCAACTGCTGTCAATAAACCTATCAAGGATAAAGATATTACAGAAAAAATTAGTAGTGGCAAAAATCCTTCTTTTCTTTCTCTATGGCTTATAATTACTTCTTCCATTGCTTTTAATCTCCTAAGTTATCAAGATGCTCACTATAATTTATGAATTTTATATTTAAATTTCCATTAATATGTTGTAATAATGTTATACCTGTATTATTATGCCTAAATCTCCATAGCTTTTCAAAACCAAATCCGTAAGCTATGCATATAAAACCATGGATAGAGCCACCATGTCCTACCACAAGAATATTTTCTTCTTCTATATTTATTATATCTTCTAAAAATTTTCTTAATCTTTTTTCAAAGAAATATATATCTTCCTGTTTTGGTAAAGGATTTTTTACCGGATTATCAAGCCAATTTTGAAATATATTTTTATCTATCTGAGAATGTGGTTTCCCTTCATATTCTCCAAAATGCATCTCTCTTATTCTTTTGTCTATTTCAACATGTAGATTTAGTATATCAGCAATTATTGTGGCTGTTTGATAAGCTCTTTTTAAATCTGACGAATATATCTTCTGGATATTAAAATTTTTTAATTTTTCTGCAACTAAACGGGCTTGAATTATACCTTTTGGTGTTAAATCGGTATCAATATGTCCCTGAACTATTTTTTTTAAGTTAAATTCTGTCTCTCCATGCCTACAAAGAAATATATTTTTCATAACTCAATAACTACCGGTACTTCTTTGCAATCATTAAATTTTACACAATGGATACATTCCATCCATACTTTTTGTGGAAAGTTTGATTTATCAGTAATCTTAAAGCCGATTTTTTCAAAAAATTGTGGAACATAGGTTAAAGCAAAAACTTTTTTTACTCCAAGCTCTCTTGCTTCATTCAAACATGCATTTACAATTTCTTTGCCTATTCCATTTTTATGATAATCTTCTTTTACTGCAAGGGATTTTATTTCTGCTAAATTTTCATCATAAATATGTAAAGAGCCAACACCCACAATTTTACCATCTATCTCATAAACAAAAAAATCTCTTATATGTTCATATATACTATTTAAGCTTCTTGGAAGTAATAACTCTTTTAAAGCAAATTGTTGTAAGATAGAAAAAATTTCGGTAGCATCTTTTATTTTAGCTTTTCGCAAGCTCAATTTCTTCTTCCTGTTTTTTTATTTTTTCTTCTATTCCTATTATTGCTTCTTTTAATATCTCATCTATATGCTCTACAAATTTTAATTTTACTGCTTTTCTGACATAAGCCAGTAAATCCTCCATAACTTCCTCTTTATTATCTTTTGGTAAAAATACTTTTTTTATTCCGGCTCTTTTGGCTGCAAGTATTTTTTCTTTTAATCCTCCAACAGGTAAAACTTTTCCTGTTAGTGTAATTTCACCGGTCATAGCCATATCGGATTTTACAGGTAAATTAAGTAAAACCGAAGCTAAAGCTGTTGTTATAGATACTCCGGCAGATGGTCCATCTTTTGGAATAGCTCCGGCAGGAACATGGACATGGAAATCATATTTAGAAAAATCTTCCGGATTAATGCCGTAATAATCTGCTTTTGATTTCAAATAAGAAAAACCTGCCATTGCAGATTCTTTCATAACATCACCAAGAGAACCGGTTAAAATTAGATTACCTTTTCCTGGCATTTTAGTTGCTTCTATTTTAAGGATTTCTCCTCCTACTTCTGTCCATGCAAGACCAATTACAACACCGATTTCATCTTTTTTATGGGCTTCTGGGTGATATATAGGTGCCCCAAGAAATTTTTTAATCAAAGCTTTTGTTATTTTATATTTTTTCTTTTTACCGGTTAATGCTATCTCTTTTGCTATCTTTCTAATTACTGCTCCTATCTGTCTTTCAAGATTTCTTACTCCAGCTTCTTTTGTATATCCTCTTATTAAAAATGTTATAGCTTCTTTTGTAAATTGTATATCTTTTTGTTTTAATCCATTTTCTTTTATCTGTCTTGGTATTAGATATTTTTCTGCTATATGTAATTTTTCTTCTTCAGAATAACCGGATAATCTTATTACTTCCATTCTATCAAGCAAAGGTCGTGGTATAGTATCAGTCCTATTTGCAGTGCATATAAATAGAACCTCAGATAAATCAAAAGGAAGTCCTATATAATGGTCTACAAATTCTTTGTTTTGCTCAGGGTCAAGTACTTCAAGTAATGCAGCAGAAGGGTCTCCTCTAAAATCCATTCCTATTTTATCTACTTCATCAAGCATAATTACAGGATTTTTAGAACCTGCTTGTTTCAATGCTTGTATAATTTTACCGGGCAATGCTCCAACATATGTTCTTCTATGTCCTCTTATTTCTGCTTCATCTCTAACTCCACCGAGGGATTGTCTAACAAATTTTCTGCCAAGGGCTTTTGCAATAGATTTTCCAAGGGAAGTTTTACCAACACCCGGAGGTCCAACAAAACATAATATTGGCCCTTTCATAGATTTATCTTTTTTAAGTTTTAAAACTGCTAAATATTCTATTATTCTTTCCTTTATTTTTTCTAAATCATAATGGTCTTCATCTAATATCTTTTGGGCTAATTTTAGGTCTAATCTGTCTTTTGTTCTTTTATTCCATGGGAGTTCTACAAGCCAATCAAGATATGTTCTTATTACACCGGCTTCTGCTGAATCAGGATGCATTTTTTCTAATCTTTTTAATTGTTTTAAAGCTTCCTCTTTTACTTCCTCCGGCATTTGGGCTTCTTCTATCTTTTTCTTATAATTTTCTATCTCTTCTTTTCTTTCATCTTTTTCTCCAAGCTCTTCTTGAATAACCTTCATTTGTTGTCTCAAGAAGTATTCCCTATGGTCTTTTTCCATAGCCTCTCTTGCAGAAACCCTTATTTTATGCTGTATTTCAAGGATACTTACTTCTTTTAATAATAAATCATGAACTAATCTTAATCTTTCTACAGGGTCTATTGTTTCCAATATCTTTTGAGCTTCTTCCGATTTAATATCTAATATAGAAGCCACTAAATCTGATAATTTTGCCGGTTCGTTCACAGATTTTATTATCTCAACTAAATCCGGTACAACCTGCTTTCCAAGAGAAATTCCTTTATCTAATAAATCTCTGATAGAATGAATCAATGCTTCTACTTCTATATTTTCTTCTTCATAAATAGGTTCTTCTAAAATTTCAACTTCTACTTTGAATAATCCATTTTCTTTTTTAAATTTTTTTATTCTTGCCCTTTCTACTCCTTGAACTAAAACTTTTACCCTTCCATCTTCTAATCTCATAACTCTTATTATATTTGCTATTGTGCCTATTTGATATATATCTTTTTCTTTTGGAACTTCTATATCTTTATCTTTTTGAAGGGCAAGAAATATATATTTATTATTGTTTTCTATTGCATCTTCTACTGCTTTTATTGAAAAATCTCTTCCTACAAAGATAGGAAACACCATATAAGGAAAAATTACGAGGTCTCTTGTTGGTAATAAAGGATATTCCGTTGGTAAATTTTCTTCATACATATCTTCCATATTTTCTTCGAATGGCAACACTTATTGCCTCCTTTAATAATTTATTTAATAACTATTTTAATACAGCTTTCTAAAATAAGTAGATTTTTTGCCTTTGGAATTTGTATTGTTAAAACTCCATCTTTCAAAATTGCCTTCGCATTAGATGTATCTATATATTCCTTGAATCTTATTTTTCTTACAAATGCTCCGGAAAATCTTTCTATTATTAAAAATTTCCCATTAAATTGATTTTTTCTAAAACCTTTTATAACTATTTCATTTTCATAGGCAATAATTTCTATATTTTTTGCATCTATTCCCGGCAAATCTGCTATTACTATATAACTTTCATCATCTTCCAAAACATCAATTTCAGGCTTTATATTCATTTTCCTTTCTCTTTAAAAATAATTCATATAATACAAATAAAGCTATACCTATGGTTATAGAAGCATCTGCAATATTAAAAGCTGGCCAATGGTGCTCTTTTATATAAAAATCTAAAAAATCCCTAACTTCTCCTATGAATAATCTATCATAAAGATTTCCGATAGCACCTCCTGCTATAAGTGAGAGGGATATTATTTCAAGATTTGATAAATCATTATTTTTTTTATATGCATAAAATGTTGTAATAATGCCAGCTATAAAAGAAGAAGTTATCAAAATAAATCTTCTTACATATTCAGGAGCCTCTGACAAGATACCAAAAGCTGCTCCTTTATTCCATACCAAAACCAAATCAAAAAAGTTAGGTATAACTGTTATAACTTTATCTGCCAACACTTTTTCAGCAATATTTTTTGTTATTAAATCAATAGCAATTATAAATACAGTAATAATAAGAAATAATCTAAATTTCAATTTTACTCCTGCATATATTTATTTTCTTCTTCTTCTGTAAGGGTTGGTGGAATGATGTTATATATGCTTTCTTCTTCACTTTTCATGGCAAATGATTTTACAATCTCTTCATTTTGAGAACAATCTATACATAATCTAACCCAAGGGATAGCTTCTAATCTTTTCTCACCTATAACTGCACCACATTCTTCGCATATTCCATATGTTCCGTTTTCTATTTTTCTAAGGGCTAAATCTATAAGTGCAAGGGTTTCCCTTTCTGATTGGGATAATCTGTATAATGTTTCTCTACTTATTTCAGAAGTTACTGTATCTGCTGCATCCTCTACTCCGCTTTTTTCATTTAAATCTGTATTATTAGCGTTAGCTAAGGATTTTAATATCTGTTCTCTTTTTTCTAATAATTTCTCTTTAATTTTTTCTAAATCTAAAGCCACGATAAAAAACCTCCAAAAAATTTAAAGCATAAAATTATGTCTAACTTAAAAATTTTCAATCTTTTTAATCAGCTCCTGCTTCAAGCTTTATTTCTTTTGCTTCTACTTTTTCTGTTTTTGTTGAGTATTTTACATAAGGAAGTTTTATTAATTTAATATATTTATCTGTATATTCTCTTGTGTTAAATACATTTAATTTTTCAAATAAAAACTCAAATTTTTTCTCAAGAGCATCAAGAATTTCCTCTTTATTTTCTAATGTCCACCACTGGTATTTAAATGGTCCAAAACCTCTTTTTCTACTTTTGTATAAAAATTGTTCTCTTGTCATTCCTTCTTTCCATTCATCTTTAAAGTTTTCTTCTATAAATCTGTATATCTCTTCTTTAAATTTTTCCGGTGCTAAATCAAACATTATATTTTGAAATCCGGTAGCTAAATGTATCTCTGATGTACAATTTTGAGGGAATTTATCAAATAATTCATCAGGTAAAGTTGATGCTCCGTGTTGAACTGTTCCTGATAAACCATATTTTTTCCTTGCAACTTCTCCTATGGATTTTAAAACATTAAAATCTAATTTTACTTTTGCAACAGTTCCATCAGGTAAAGGTATACCTCCGTGTTCTGTTCCTGTTTGGACTGATATTTTTGATATACCGGGTTTTTTATTTACAGTTTTTAAATATCCTTCCATAAATGCTTCAAATTCTTCTACTGTAGAGTTTTTGCCTCCTATATGTCCTATTTCTGCTCCTATGGACACATTTATTCCCTGTGGCTCTATTTCTCTTATATAATCTGTCATTTTTGCAGTATTTAGATAGTTATGATATTGTTGTTCTAATAAACTTTCTTTTGAGTAATCAACAAGGGTGGAAGGGTCTATATCTATATTGTAAAATCCGGCATCTATTGCCTCTTTTGTTAAAGCCTGTATTGATTTTAATTCTTTTTCCGGATTTTCAAAATATTTCTTTGCACTAAATTGGAAATGGTCTCCCTGTATAAATACAGGTCCTTTATAACCTTCTTTTATTGCTGCTGCCAATATACAAGAAGCATATTCTGATGGTCTTTGGAAAGTATATTCTATCTCTGATTTTGCTATCTCAAATATAAATGCTCCTATATTATTTCTTATAGCTACTTTAAACATTCTTCTTGCTACATCGTATGTCATGCCTCTAATATTAACTGCCGGTGTTGTAAAATCTTTTGTTTCTCCTCTTCCCATCGCCATATATAAATCATGAATAGAGGAAGCTATAGCTCCAAACTCATTTGCTATCTCTCTTATTAAATATTTAGCTTCTTCTTTTACATCTTCATTTTCAGAAAAGACTGCAGTATAAATAAGGTCATCAATTACAGATTCTCTTAATTTGTTTTCATCTTTTATTTTCACTTTTGAGTCAGAGATTTCTACAGCCTGATTTACAATTTGGTTTAACTCCTCTAAATTTTTAGCTATTCTTGCCATTTTTTACCCTCCTGTTTTTTAAAATCAAGATATAATATTATATAATTTTTTAGAGAAAAATATGAAAAATAAAAAATTTTTTGAGCTTAAGGATAATGTTCTTTATTTAATTGGAGAATGGAGTATATCTAATATTTCAGAAATTGAAAAAGATATCAATATATTAGACAAATCTAAAATCTCCAAAATTGATATATCTAATCTAAAAACCTTAGATACATTCGGTGCTTTATTGATTTATAAATATTTCAAAGATATTCCAATAGAGCCGGATAAAGAAAAATTTATCAATTTAATAAATATGGTTTCTTCAAAAGATATAAATCTACCTCAAAAACAAAAAGAAAATCTCTTTTTAGAATCGGTTGATAAAATTTTTTCAGTAATAAAAGATATAATTTATCTTTTTAACTTTGCAGGTAAATTAACTATTGAAGTTTTATTAAAAATTAAGGATTTTGAGATAAATACATTTTTAAAAGATATAGAGATATCCGGAATAAGAGCTTTACCTATTTTATTTACACTTTCTTTTTTAATAGGAGTTGTTATTGCATATCAAAGTGCAAAACAGTTAATGGCATATGGAGCAAATATATTCATTGCAGACCTTATTTTTATATCTATCACAAGAGAATTGGCTCCTCTTATTGTAGGAATAATATTGGCTGGAAGAAGTGCAAGTAGTTATACTGCCCAAATTGGTCTTATGAATGTTACAGAAGAGATAGATGTAATAAGGACAATGGGAATTTCCCCTTATGTTTTATTGGTTCTTCCAAAAATTTTATCTTTAATATTAATCACTCCTTTATTAATAGTTTTTTCCGATGTAATTGGTATTATTGGTGGTATGGTTATAGCAGATTCTATCCTTGATATAACTCCTTACCAATTTATAAATAGAATTCAGGAAGGTTATTATATTGACCATTTTTTTGCCGGCTTTATCAAAGGGCCATTTTTCGGTATTGCGATAGCATTGATAGGGACAGGCGAAGGATTTAAAGTTGAAAAAAAAGCTGAAAGTATAGGCAGTTATGTAACAAAAAGTGTAGTAAAAAGTATATTTGCAATCATATTTTTAGATGCATTATTCTCTGTGGTGTTTAGATGGCTGGATATTTAATAGAAGTAGAAAATCTAATAACTAAATATGGCGAAAAAGTTGTTCATGATGGTTTAAATATGAAAATAGAAAGAAATCAGATATATGCTTTAATTGGAGAAAGTGGATCCGGTAAAAGTACTTTACTTAGGGAACTTTTACTTTTAAGGGATATAGATGGTGGAACTATAAAATTTGAAGGAAAAGATTTAACAAAATTATCTGAAAAAGAAAAACAAAAAATAAGAGAAAAAATGGCAGTTTTGTTCCAATCTGCTGCTATGTTTTCTTCTTTAACAGTAGGCGAAAATATAGTGTATGCTATAAAGAAAAAATATAAAATAGATGATAAATTATCAAAAGAGATGGCTATTTTAAAATTACAGCTTGCAGGATTAAAACCGGAAGTTTATTGGTTATATCCATATCAATTATCAGGTGGAATGAGAAAAAAAGCAGGTTTAGCAAGGGCTTTAGCAACAGACCCCAAGATAATATTTTTAGATGAACCTATAAGTGGTTTAGACCCTATTAGTTCAGATGATTTTGATATAACAATAAAAAATTTAGTTAAATCCTTAGATATAACAGTTTTTATGATAACCCATGATGTTGCTTCTTTACTTTTTGCTGATAAAATAGGTGTTTTAGCAGATAAAAAAATAATTTATGAAGGTAATTTAGAAGGTTTAAAATATGTAGATAATAAATGGGTTAAAGAATTTATAAATAGTTTTAGAGTAAGGAGATTAATCAGTGGAAAATAATGTAAAATATACAGCAGTTGGCTTATTTGTGATAAGTTTAATAGGATTGACAGCATATATTATTTTATGGCTTTATGGAGCAAAACCATCAACCCAGTATGAAACATACTTAATAGAAACAACAACTTCTGTAAATGGATTAGATATAGGAAGTCCGGTTAAATACAAAGGAGTAAAAGTCGGAAAAGTAAAAAAAATCTCAATCAGTAAAGAAAATCCGGAAATTGTTCAAATATTAGTAGATATTGATAAAAATTTACCTATAAAAGAAGATATTTATGCTTCTCTTGAAATTCAAGGATTAACGGGTCTTTCTTATATTTCTTTAGAAGGTGGTACTGCAAAATCTAAACCTCTTGAAAAACAAAAAAATCAAGAATATCCGGTAATAAGATTTAAGCTTTCACCATTACAAGAGATATCTAATTCTTTGCCATATATATTAAACAATACAAATGAATTAATAAAAGAACTACAAAAAACATTAAAAGCTTTAGATATAAACTCATTTAATAAATTGGCAGAAAATTCAAATAATTTAATAAATAATACAAATGATTTTATTACTAACTTAAATAGTAAGCTTGATGAAATCTCAAAAACTACACAAAATATAAACGATTTAATAGAAAAAGGAAAAATCACCACAGAAAATATAAATGATGCAGTTAAGGATATTAAAGAAAGTTCAAAAGCATTAAGAGAGCTAACAATAAATATAAATGATTATATTAACAAGAATAAAGGCAATACAGAAGAAAGCATTATAAAATTTAAGGAAACAATTTATAAATTAAACAAAACCTTAGAAAATCTGGATACTCTTTTAGAAAAAATTAAAGATAATCCATCAACTATAATAATGGAAGAAAACACAAAACCAGCCCCAACAGAAAGAGGTGAGAAAAAATGAAAAAGATATTAATCTTAATAATCTTTATTTTTACAACTTCATGCAGTATAAAACTATTTGAAGATAAGAAAAATATAACTCTATATAACATAGATGTTCATATTGAAAAGTTAAATAATAAAAAAGATACTACCATAGAAAATATATCTTCTGTAGAAGGTTTGAATAGTTCAAAAATTTTATATAAAGAAGGTATAAATTATGGTTATTTTCAAAACTCAAAATGGATATGTTCTGTTCCATGTATGTTTAAAAATGCTATTATTGAAAATTTTAGTTATATAAGGGAAAATTCTAATAATAATTTGGATTTGATGATTTTCAATTTTGAACCTCATTTTAATAACAATGAAAATTATGTTTATCTTAAAATAAAAGCTAAATTGAAGAAAGATAATAATTTGATAGGTGAGAAAATATTTGAATATAAACTTAATTTGGACAAAATAACAACAGAGGAAGTTATAATCAAATTAAATAAATCAGTAGAGTTGTTTTTAATTGATTTAGATAACTGGTTATCTACTTATTAATGATGATGTAATCCAAAGCCTCTCAAAATTGTTAATATACCAAGTATAATAACGATTATACCGGATAACAAAGTTAATTTTTTTCTTTTTTGAGCAGATAAAATTTTAAATAATTTAGAAGCAAATAATACCAAAACCGAAAAGGAATGATAATTATATCACATTAAAAGCCTCCTTAATATAAGGATAAAAAGTTAAACTCTTAAGATGGTTTTCTGATAA
>NZ_FXTX01000023.1 GCF_900182795.1 Venenivibrio stagnispumantis | reverse complement strand
GGTAAGGCCTGCTGCCCCACGACTTGCATGTGTTAGGCACGCCGCCAACGTTCGCGCTGAGCCAGGATCAAACTCTCCAAAGGAATCTTATCCTGATGGCACTTAGTTCTCCTATTCAACTGCCAAGTAGCCTTTACCTCAACCGATTAAAACAGACAGATAATCAGTTTAACATACTTTTAAATTTTTGTCAAGTAGCTTTTACTTTTGCTTAATTCTTTTTACAAAATGGATATACATTATATATAGTCTTTTTTCTTTTGTCAACAGTTTCTTATTCAGTTTCAAAAAGCAGATATATATTATATACTCTTTTAAATTTTTGTCAAGAGCTTTTTATCTTATTCTATTTCCAACTTTTTAGGGATAAATATTATATACTTTGTTTCTCTGTTGTCAATAGTTTTTATAAATTTTTGATATTCTTGTGTTTTTTATTTTTATATAATTTTTATACTTGACATATTTTTATAAAAAATTATATTTATAATTAAACCTAATTTTTAAAGTAGGTTTTAACCATGGATACTTATGTAATCACTATTATTGTATTGATAATTCTTAGTGTTCTTTTTAGAGCTTAAAGCTTTTCAATAAGCTCTTTTACTTTTTCTTCTATTTTGTCTCTTATTTGTCTAAATACTTCTAATTTTTCTTCTTCTGAACCTTCTGCTCTTGCAGGGTCAGGAAGTCCCCAATGTTGTGTATTTGCTCCGGGAATAACCGGACAACTTTCTGCAGCATCTCCACAAAGGGTAATTACATAATCAAGTTCTCTTAATGGTATATCATCAAGAGATTTTGATTTATTTTGTGAAATATCTATTCCTTTTTCTGCCATAACTTTAATAGCAAGAGGATGAACATATCCGGAAGGGTTAGAACCGGCAGAATAAACTTCAACATCTTTATTTAGTTTTTCAGCATAATATTTACCAAATCCTTCTGCCATCTGACTTCTTGCCGAGTTTCCGGTGCATATAAAACCTATTTTTACAGCCATAATTTTATCCTCCTATGATTAATTTCCATAAATAAAGTCCTATTAATGTAAAAAATAAAACCGGTGGAGTTAAAATTATTCCTACTTTAAAGTAATATCCCCAACTTATTTTGACACCTTTTTGCTCTAAAACATGAAGCCATAATAGAGTTGCCAAGGAACCTATAGGTGTCATTTTTGGCCCCAAATCGCAACCGATTACATTAGCAAAACCAAGAAGATGTTTGATATTTTGACTAAGTCCTGTTTCTGCTATAGCAAGATTTACTACCATAACAGATGGCATATTATTCATAACTGCAGAAAGAAATGCAGCTAAAAAACCTGTGCCTAAGATAGCAGATAATTCTCCAAAATTATATGTATAATTTATTATTTTTGATAACTCATAGGTTAATCCGGCATTTTTTAATCCATAAACAACTACATACATTCCTATTGAAAAAACAACAATTTTCCAAGGTGTTTCTTTAAAAATAAGCTGTTTCATATCTACTATTTTTTCCCTGTATGTAGCAATACCTAAGATAATAGCACCTATGGAGATTATAATTGATACAGGTATTTTATAAATCTCAGAAATTATAAATCCAATAAGTAAAAATCCACCAAGCCACCATGATAATCTAAAAATAAACCAATCTTTTATAACTTCTTCCGGATTTTTCAAAATAGATGGGTCATAACTTTTTACAATATCTTTTTTAAAGTAAAGATAAAGAACTATTAAAGTAGCAATTAAAGAGAAAAAGTTAGGAATTATCATTTTAAATGCATACTCAATAAATCCAATACCAAAAAAATCTGCAGTAACAATATTTACAAGATTTGAGATAACAAGTGGAAGGCTTGTTGTATCTGCAACAAAACCACTTGCCATAATAAAAGGTAAGATAAATTTATCCTTTAATCCTAAATGTTTAATTTTTGCATAAACAATAGGTGTAAGCATTAAGGCAGCACCATCATTTGCAAAAAATGCTGAGATTAAAGCCCCAAGGAAAATGATATATATGAATAATTTATTTCCATCACCACCGGCTTTTTTCATTATATGAAGTGCTGCCCATTCAAAAAAACCTATTTTATCAAGAATTAAAGAAATAAAGATAATACCAACAAATGCAATAGTTGCATCCCATACAATTTTTGTAACAAATAGAACATCTGAGAAAGATACAATACCAAGTAAAAGAGATAATAAAGCTCCGATAGTAGCAGTCCAACCGATACTGAGCCCTTTCGGTTGCCAAATAACAAATAATATTGTTAATAAAAATATAATTACCGATAATATCGGTTTAATCTCCATTTAATTAAAGCTCCTTTTTACTTCTTGCCATAGCTTCTTTTATCTCTTGCTCTGTTAAATCTCCTTTTATTTCTATTGCTATTTTCCCTTTTTCTGCTTTAAAATCCATAAACTGAACTTTTTGTTTCATCTCTTCTGTCATACAATCGCATTTTCCTGTTTGGCAGTTTTCTACTATTTCCTTTACTTTTTCAGCTTCAACGGTGTTATCTTTGATTTCTATTACAACACCTTCCTCTGTTTTTTTCACTTCACTAACATCTTTGATTGTTCTTTTTTCCATCGCAATATCTCCTTTATAAAAAATTTTTTATATAAAAAATATTTTATATGATTTTTAAGATTTAGTTATGATTTTTATCAGATTATTTTTTAAATTCTATCTGACAAGCGTTTAAATCAAGATTTTCTTGAATTTTCAAATTTTTTATAAAATCTAAATTTGCTTTTAATATTTCGTTTTCTTTATTTAGAGAGTAATAACTCCATTTACCTTCTTTTTTGAGATTAACTAAATTGCTATCTCGCAAAATTCTAAGATGAAAGGAAAGATTTGGTTGAGATATATTTAAAACCGGTTGAAGCTGGCACACACAAAGCTCATTGTAATCATACAGTAGCTTTAATATTTTTAGCCTTATATCATCTGCCAAAGCATAATAAACAGCCCTTAGCTCCTGTAATTCCATTTTATTCTCTTTTTATCAAAATTTTTACTTAAAAATTATATAACTTTTCTCTGACTTTTTAAAGCTGAATTTTTTTAAAAAAGATTAATCCAATCTTAATAAAAGATTAAAAATCTTTAGGTAAGATAAACAAAAATATGAATTTGGAGGAAATAAATATGACAAGAAATATAAATATTTTAAATCCTATACAAAAATTGTATAAATATAAATTTTTTGGCTTTCAGCCTAAGATTGAGATTTTTTATGAAACTAAGGATTTTATAGTAAAAACCTGTTCTTCTTTAAATGAGCTGGAAAAATCATTTTCACTTAGATATAAAGTATTTTATAAAGAGAAAATAGGGAAAATAAAATTAACCGGCATTGATTCTGATAAATATGATAAAATTGCAGACCATATCGTGATTATAGATAAAAATAAAAATAAAATTGTTGGAAGTTATAGGGTTTTATCATCTGTTTATACAGATAATTTTTATTCTGAATCTGAGTTTGATATTTCTGATTTAAAAAGTAGAAATTATATTATGCTTGAACTTGGAAGAGCGGTTATTGATAAAGAATATAGAAATGGTATTGTTCTTGCTCTTTTATGGAAAGGAATATCTTTATACACAAAACAGACAAATGCAGATTATCTTTTTGGTTTATCCAGTTATTTTACCGAAAATCCGGAAAAAGCGGCAAAAATGTATTTATATTTAGAAAAAAATGGCATAATTAATAAAGAATTTAATATAATTCCAAAAAGAAAATATGAATATCCTTCTTTTGAAAATCTTTTGCTGAATGTAGAATATGACGAAGATATAAAAAATGAAATTCCTTCTCTTCTTATATCTTATATAAAAGCAGGAGCTTTTGTATCTGGATATCCGGCTTATGATTTTAAATTTAGATGTTTTGATTTTTTTACTTTATTAGATGTTAACAATATTGATAAAAGATTTGAAAGGAAATTTAAAAAATGGTCATAAGATTAACAAGAATTCCGGCTTTAATATTTCTGTATATACTATTTTTATTTACTTCATCTATCATATATATTTTGGTTAAAGATAAAAAAAGAAATTTAATAAAAAATGCTTCTCTTTTTTCTAAAATAACCTTATCTATCTTAAATATTAAATTAAAAGTAGAAGGAAGTTTTGATAAATCTAAAAATTTTTTAATTGTTGCAAATCATTTATCATACTTAGATATTTTAGTTTTATTTTCTTTAAATCCATCAATTTTTGTATCTACAAAAGAAGTTGAAGAAGATTTTTTGCTTGGTTTAACTGCAAAACTTGGCGGAGCTGTATTTATAGAAAGAAGAAATTTTAATAATCTTAAAAATGAGATTGATATGATAACAAATCTTTTAAAAGATGGTTATAATGTGGTAATTTTTCCTGAAGGAACAACTTCTGACGGAAGTTGTATCTTTGATTTTAAAGCTCCTTTTTTAATATCTTCTAAATTGTCTAAACGGGAAATTTTACCGATTTGTATAAACTATACCCGTATAAATAAAGAACCCATTAACAAAATCAATAAAGATTTTATATTTTATTATGGTGATATGAAATTTTTTGAACATGTATGGAAATTATTATCTTTAAAAAGTATTGAAATCGAGCTAAAAATTTTATCTCCAATAGATTCTACAAATCTAAATAGAAAAGATATATCAAATATTTCAAAAGAAACCATAGAAAGATATTTTAAAAAAGTTATATAATCAAATCTTGATATATTTTTTCCATATTGCCAAATGTTTTTTCCCAAGAGAAATATTTTTTTATATTTTCTGATAGTAATTTTCTTTTTGAGGGAGATATATAATATTTGGAAGCTAATTCTATATTTTTTATAAAGTTATCAATATCTTCTGCAAGAAGCTCTTTATAATAAACTACTTCCGGAATAGATGCTGTTTTATAAGCTACTACCGGCAGACCTAAAGCCTGTGCCTCAACAATGGCAAGACCAAAAGTTTCTATTTTTGAAGTAGTTATAAATATATCACAAACTGATAATATATCTGTATACTGATTTTTATCCTGTATATAACCTATATGGGTATAGTTTCCTTCAATTTTTTTTAAAAATTTATTTTCAAGATGTCCAGAACCTATTATAACAAGATGATATTTATTGGGTCTAAAATAGGTTAATATATTATAAATAGATGCTATTTCTAAAACATTTTTGTCAGAGGATAATCTACCGGCATAAACAACTAAAATTTTATTTTTTGGTAAATTATATTTATCTAAAATGGATTTATCTTTTTCTCTGAATTGAAATATTTTTGTATCTATTCCAAGATAAACAGTTTTTGTGTTTAAAATTCCAAGGGAATTTAGATAATTTTCAATGTATTTAGATGGAGATATTACAATATCAAAATCTGAATATTCTTTTTTTATCAAACTTTTAGCAACTTTTAAAAAAGGTTTATTTATTTTTTTAAATATGGTTTCTATGCTACCTTCTATATTGGAATGGAAAAATCCAACAGTTTTATAACCAAGTAGTTTTTTATTCTCATTTATCCATACCGGAATAAAATACGGAGAACCAACCTCTACTATTTGAGGCTTTTCTTGTTTTATTATATCAAAAATTGCTTTTTTGTTAATAATAATTCTATAAGGTTTAAAAAAAGGAATTTCCGGAGATTTTATAAAAAAATATTTAACTTTGTCCTTTGTTATTATATCATTATTTTCAGATGGAAGGATTAAAGAATGTTCTATATCTTTTTCCTTAAAATATCTGACTTTTTCTTCTAAGTATTTCTTTACTCCTCCACTTTTGCTATTATAAAAATGGGTTATATCTATTAACTTCATTTAGATTAAGATATACTCCTTTTTCTTTATTAAACCAAGGGAAAATTCATTAATCATATCTAAGAGTGATTTTTCATAATCCAGATTTTTTATAAGTGAGATACAGGATTTTTGTAAATTTTCATACAGTTCCTTATTATTCATCAAGCCGGTTATAATACTTACATACTCATTAATATTGTTATTTTCAATAATAAATCCATTCATACCGGAAATAATATGTTCTTTTGCTGCTCCTTTATCTGAAACAAGAACAGGAAGACCTGATGCCATTGCTTCCAATATAACATTCCCGAATGTTTCGGTAGTGCTTGGAAATAAAAATAGATATGAGGAAGCATAGGCTTTTGATAATTCTTCTCCTTCTAAATATCCGGTAAATATTATATTGTTTGCCTTTCCTTCTATCTCTTTTCTATAAGGGCCATCTCCTACAATGGCAAATTTTATACCTTTTGTATTTTCAAATCTTTTTGCAACCTCAACGAAAATATCCAAATCTTTCTCTTTTGCTACTCTTCCAACATATAAAACTATCTTTTCATATCTGTAAGTTGGGTCAAAATTTTCCCAGAAAGTAGGGTCTTTATAGGAAGGATTAAATTTGTTTAAATCAACACCTCTTTTAAATACTTTTATTTTTTCAGATTTTACTCCATTTTTGATTAATTCATTTTTATAATGGTTTGATGGAGATAAAACTTTGTCTGCATTGTTGTATAAAAATGAAAATGCTTTCCATGTATATTGGTAAGCAAAATGGTCATTGGTATATCTCTTTATATATTCCGGAAAATCTGTGTGATGTGCAACAACAAATGGAATTCCAAGAATTTTAGATATTATAAAGCCGTATATTCCCATTATACCCGGAGTTGCACTGTATATAACATCAAAATTTTCTTTTTCTATGTATTCTAAAACATCTAAAAAGTTTGGAATATTTATCTTTATCTCTTCATATTCAGGAAGGTTAAAGGATATTAAAGGTTTAAAATTTTTGATATATTCATCATCTGGATAATCTTCATAACTTATAATCATCTGAAGATTTAAATTTTCTTTTTGGGCTAATTCTAAAATTTTTTTAGAAGTTTTTGCAACTCCATTAATTTCAAATAATGTATCGGTAAAATATGCCACTTTTCCGTCATTATGATATTCACCGGTTAAAGCATTATAAAGTTCCTTTGATTTATTTTTTTCCATAGCCCTTTGCCAATATGTTATAAGATAAGTGGATAAAGGAATAAAAGATAAAATTGCCATTCCAAGATTTTGTGAAAATCTTTCAAGGTTAAAGCTTTTCATCTCTTTTATATTTTTTACAATATATGGGAATAAACTATCAAAAAATGTGTATATCTTTTTATGGGTATCTTCTTTAATAGCTTCATATCTGTTTGCACCTATTACAGATTTAACAAAATCTTCTGCTGAATTACTTCCTATTATCATATCTAATATTGAGCTGTTTTTATTCTTTTTCTCAAAAAGTATTTCTGCTATGTAATTTAGATTACCAAGATTATATTGTCTCTTTGCACCTTCAAAAGCTATTTTCATAACCATGTGGGTTAATCTTTTTGGTGAGCCATGTAAACCTTCCGGAATGGTTTTTCCCTGTTTTATTGCATTTTTTAAATCTTCCAATGTATTTCCTTCTTCTACATAAGTATAACCAAGCCCTAAATCTAATCCTCCGTGGTCATCTGAGCCACCTACGAATGATATAAAATCTTTCTTTCTTTTATAAAAACCATACTTATCAGCAAGATTTAATATATCTTCTTTTGTATATCTTTCTGTTATCTTTTTTGTTAATTTAGAAGAAAGATTAGACCTTGTTCCGTTTAAAATTTCCCAGTTATCAAATAAAAGTAAAAATTTTTCTATATGTTCCGGTTTTAGCTTACCATCCATATCATAAAACGGATGGGCAAGTATATGGATTATATTATTTTGCTGAAGATAATCAACAAGCTCATATATGTTATATCTGATTTTTTGAATATCCTGATGAATTTTTTCATTTATATCTATTGCTATAACATGGACTTTGCAACCATCTTCCGGAAAAAAGGTAGTTATTTCTTCACTTATAAAAACATTTGGAAGATGAGCTATCTCAAGGCATCCATCTATCGTATCGTGGTCTGTGATAGTAAAAAGAGTCATTCCTCTTTCTTTTAATGTGTTATACAATTTAAATGGGTCTGTATAACTTTCATTTATACCTATCCTTTTTGAGAAAAATCCGGCAGGTTTATTTGATGCTACTGAATGAAGATGTAAATCTACCTTTATCATTATGATTACCTCCTGAAAATTCTGATAAAAATCCCTCCTCTCCCCATTTTTTTAGATAAATAATTGTGTTTTTTATAATTTCTATTTTAGTTTTATTCCTAATATCACAAGGATGTAATGCAATCCTTATACGATTGAATAATTTTGCATAACTTAATAACTGGATTTTAAATGTATTTATTGACAACTCTTCAATACCTTTCCTGCAACCAAAAGATATAACCGGAGTTATTATGTATTTTTCATTTTGAAAATCATATATACCATATCTTGTTGTAGTAAATTTAAATCCAAACTGTTTTAATCTTTTTATATGTTCTTTTTTTATAAGCCATGCAGGAGCTATATATCCATCAGGATATAAACCTACAGAATTTAAAATCTTTACCCCCTCCCTCACTCTCTTTTCAAACTCATCAATATCTATACTCAAAACCTCCCCTTCTCCCGATGTAAATAATCTGTTTATAAATCTTTCTTTTTTTCCTAAATGGAAAAATCCATGTAAAATAATCTCTTTACCTTTGGATATATCCATTAATTTATCTTTAATATCTCTAATATCTTCCTTGTTATGATACTTAGGGATTATCAATAAAGAGTATCTGTTTATTCCATAATATTGCATTAAACCAATAATCTCTAATACTTCCTTGAAATTGCTTATTGTAATATCATGCAGTGATATATTAAATTTTTTCATAGTGAATAATATAAACAATAAATTTTAATATTTTATGAAGATTTTATTAATTAATCTTAAAAATTTGAATAGTTAAAAATTTTTAATCAATTTTTAATATTTGCTTAATAAAGAAAATGTAATATTATTATTAATTAATACTTTTGAGGTAAATAAAAATGTTTAAAAATTTAGAAAATTTAGAGAAAGAGCTTCAAAAATTAAACCTAAAATACTCAAAAGTATTGGAAGAAAAAGAAAGAATGAGGAAAAGACAGCAAGATGTCCATTTAACACCGGAAGATAAAAAAGTATTGATAGAATCTTTTGTAATCGGTGGTATAATGGAAAATATAATAACAAAAGTTATATCAAGAGTGTTATGAAATCTTTTAACTTTAATGAGATTAAAGAGTATATATCCAAAACTTCAAAAGAAACATCTATTTATGTTGGTTGTGATTCAAGGCAGACCGGAGATTTGACAGTTTTTGTATCGGTTATAGTGGTTCATATAGATTCTTGTAAAGGTGGTAAAATCTTTTATGAAGTTAGAAAAGAAAAGAGAATAAAATCTTTAAAAGAGAGATTGTTGAAAGAAGTAGATTTTGCAGTTATGACAGCTTTAAATATTATAGATGTTGTTGATGACAGAAATTTGGAAGTTCATCTTGATATTAATCCGGATAACAGATATAAATCACATATAATAGTAAAAGAAGCAATCAGTTATGTATTGGCTCAAGGATTAAAGCCAAAATTAAAACCTGAATCCTTTGCCGCATACTCTGTTGCAGATTATTTAACAAAGAGATAACTTTTAAAAGATATTTTTTATAGTTTCTGTTAACCTTTTTATATTGCCTCTTAATTTTATCTTTCCGGACATAAGATAAGGCATTATTAATTTTTTGTTTCTTTCTATTTTTTCTAAATCTTTGAAGGTTAATATAATTTTGTCGGATATATCTGGCTCTTGATTGTATTTTATAATCCCTTTATTTCCTATTTCAAAGAAGATATTTTCTCCATTAGAAAGCTGAACTATAACCAAAACCGGCTCTGTGATATTTTTAAAATCTTCTTTATGTTTTATATTTAAATCTTCTACTATTTTTTCTAATCTTTTTATTTCATCAACCATTTTAAAGCTCCGTAGGTATCTGGATAATTGAATTTTCTGATTTTAATATATTTTCAATAATTTGGTCTAAATATTTATATGCGTCCTCCTCTTTTTTATATATGCCAAGTATTGCCGGATAAAGTGGCTGAGGTAAATAAGCAATCACTTCAAAAACCATAACATTTTTTCCATCTATTTCCATTTTTTCAGTTTCTACTGCAAATCCTATTATATGATTTAAAGAAAGATATCTACCGCTTCTTGTTTTTACATAAATCATAAATTATCCCTCCTCATACAGCTCAATATACACATCAAAAAATCCAAACTGTTTTTTCAATTGTTCTTTAATTAATTTTATTTTTTCTCTATCATAATTTTTATCTTTAGTTCTAACTCTTAATAAAGCTATTAATTTGTCAGGAGTTAATGCCCAGATTCTTGTATCTTTAATATTAGCTATAAATGGAAAATGGGAATATAAAAATTTAGATATATCTTCCTTTTTTATTTTTGCCGGATTTCCTTCCATTAAGATATAAATTGAATCCTTAATTAATAAATATGTAGGATAAGCAACTAAAAAGCTTATAAATATACTGGCTAAAGCATCAATTAAATATAGATTTGTAAATTTTATTATAACAGAGGAGATAATAACACCTACAGAACCTAATAAATCCTGTAAAATATGAATAAAAGCCCCTTTTATATTTATATCTTCTGAATGTTTGTATAACTTATATACTCCAAAAGCATTTACTAATAAGCCTATAATTGCAATAATTAAAACTTTATCTGCTTCTATCGGTTCAGGGTTTACTATCCTTTTAAATGCATCTATAAAAATATAAAATAAAACAAATCCTACCAAAATACCATTAAAAAGGGCTGAAATAACTTTAATTCTTTCATAGCCAAATGGATGCCAATCATCGGCAGGTCTTTTACTTAATTTTTCTGCAAAGATAGCAATAATCTGTCCTAATATATTTATTGCCATAAATGAAGCATCTGTTATAAGGGCTAAGCTATTATAGTAAAAACCTCCTATTAACTCTATAAAGAAATATATTAAAGTTATAGAAAAAACAAGGTTAAGGTTTAGAGCTATTTCATTTTTATCCATAACCTTAACCTTATCTGTTTAGATATATTTTATTTATTCTCTTCTGTTTTTTGTTCTGTTTGAACTTCCTTATTTTCTTCTTTTAATGCTTTTTTAGCACCTTCAACTGCACCTACTGCACCTGATTTGACTACTTCAATAGATTTTTCTGCTACATTTAATGCAGATTTTACAAGTTCTAAAGCTTTAGCTTTTTCTGCCACTTCAGATGCAGTTTCTCTAATCTTACTGAGGGCTTCTAACGGTATAGCAGTTAAATCTTTTTTTTCTCCCATTCCGAGTTTTTCTCTTATCTCTTCTAAATCTTTTTTAACTTCTTCCAAAAGTTTTTCTAAATCTTTTTCTTGAACTTCTTTTTTAGCCATGATTATTCCTCCCTTTTAAATTTTACAAATTTCATCTAAATATTTTGTATCTTTTTTCCATATTGGTTTTAGAGCATTTAATCCAAGTAATACAGTTGTGCCATTATTTATGATTGTTGCAGTTACAGGATTAAATATACCAAACATTGCACCGAGTAAGCCTATTGTATTTGCAGTTGTGTTTATTTTTATATTTTGCTCAATATTTTCTAAGGATAAATCAGCAATCTTAAATGCTTCTATTAAATTACATAGATTGTTGTTTATAACTACATCTGCAACTTCTATTGCTATATCTGCACCACTTCTTATAGATATTCCAACATCTGCAACCGAAAGAGCCGGTGAATCATTTACACCATCTCCCAAAAATGCTACTGTTCTGCCTTCTTTCTTTAGTTCTTTTATTATTTTAGCTTTTTCATCAGGAAAAGCCCTTGCATAAAATCTTTTAATACCGAGTTTTTTGGCTATTAATGCTGCTGCCCCTATATTATCACCGGTACATAGAATAACTTCTCTTCCCATTTTATGAAGAATTTCTACTACTTTTTTAGATTCAGGTCTTGGTGGGTCAGAAAATCCTATTAATCCAAGTATTGTTTTTCCTTTTACTACATATAAAACCGATTCTCCGTCTTCATGCATTCTTTCCCTATCTTCTACTGCTTTTTGAGGTGTTTTTATACCGATATGTTCCATAAATCTGGTGCTTCCAATATAATATTTTTCTCCATTTATCTTTGCTTCAATACCAAGTCCCATATGATATTTTGAATCTTCCCTTGGGAGTAATTCTATTCCTTTTTCAAGGGCATGGTTAACTATTGATTTTGCTACAGGATGAGTTAATCTTTGCTCTAAGGATGCTGCTATCTGCAATAACTCTATTTCAGAAACTTTGTATGCAATGATTTCAGTAATTTCAGGATGTCCTATTGTTAAAGTTCCTGTTTTATCAAACACAACTGTATCTACTTTGTGCAAAATCTCTAAATGTCTTCCACTTTTGAATAAAATACCTCTTTTTGCTGCAAGTGTCATATGGGACATAACCGACACAGGTATTGATACATGAATACCTGTATGGTAATCAATAATTAATGTAGATGTTGCTCTATTTATATTTCCTGTTAATCCGTAAACAGTTCCGGCTGCTATCAATGTAGGAATTACTGCTTTATTGGCTACTTCTTCTGCTTTCTTTTGGGTTTCTATTGGTTGTGATGCACTTTCTTCTATTATATGGACTATTTTTGCAAGGGCTGTTTCATCTCCAACTTTTTCTGCAATTATATAAAGTTTACCATCTTCTACGAATGTTCCGGCATAAACTTTATCTTCTTTTTTCTTTAATACAGGATTAGATTCTCCGGTTAAAGATGCTTGATTTACCAGGGCTTCTCCTTCCTCAACTATACCGTCAACAGTTATCTTTTCACCGGTATAAACAACTATCTTGTCTCCTTTTTTTATCTTTTCTACCGGAACCCTTACTGCCTGTCCATCATCTATTACAAGCCATGCTTCTTCATTTTTATAATTTAGAAGTTCTTCTATAGCTTTATGGGCTGTGCCTTGGGTTTTCTCCTCAATTAAATCTCCAAGGGAAAGTAACCATGTCATAAGCAAAGAAGATAAAGGATTTCCTTGAAATGCAGATAAAGCTATCGCAGATGAATCTAAAAGATGAACATCTATTTTTCTTTCTCTTATAGAGTTTAAAGCTTTCTTAAATACGGGAATTGCCAATGCTAAGGTTATGCCAGTTAAAATATTTGCAGGAATGGAAGCTCTAAATAAAAACAGCCCGAAAGCCGAGCTGTTTAATAAAAACCATTTTTTAGCATTTCCTTCTTCTTCCTGTTTTGCAGGTTTAATAAATCCGTTTTCTGCATTAGACAAAATTTCAAGTATTGTTTCTGAAGAAATATTGTTTAAAAATTCAAAAAACCCAATAGGATTAAAACTTTCTTTATCATATTCTAAGGTCAATCTACCGGTTTTTTTACTTACTTTTACTTTTTTTACTCCTTTAAAATGATTTTTAAGATAATTTTCTATGGTAAATTCAGATACATGGATATATTTGAGAAACTCACTTTTTATCTGTAATCTACCACTTAAAAAGCTGTTTATGGTATAAGGGATAGCCATTTTTTCACCTTATTATTTAGCTTCTTTTACAGTTTGTTCAGAAGCAGGTAAGGCTTTTAATTGAAGCTCAAGGGCTTTTACAGTTGCTTCTATTTCCTTTTGCATATTTTCAAGTTTTCTTTGCTCTTCCATTCTATCTATAATATAAAGACCAACCAATCCAACACCTGCACCTAATATAAAAGAAGCAGGATTAGAACATAATACTCTACCAATTATTCCAAATATATTCATTTTAAATACCTCCTTTTACAGTTTTGATTTTAATTTTTCTAATACTTCTTGTTGTTTTTGGATAATTTCTAACTTTTTCTCAATTTCAAGTTTGTATTGATGTTTTGCTTCGGCTACTACATCTTCCCAAAATTCCTGACCTTCTGCTATGTTTGAACTAAGCCATTGTTGGAATGCTATAACTTCTTTTGTGGCTCCAACAAGAACAGGTTTGGCATCTTTTAATAATTTACTAATTAAAACCATACCTGCTACTGTCCCAATACCTGCAAGAAAGAAATTTGTTGAGATACAACCACCTATTGTGTTACCAATGTTTAGACCTAAAATCTGCATTTTGTTTTACCTCCTGTTTAAAATTTTGATTTTAAAAATCTGCCTATTCCAATTGTACATATGGCAAAAGTTAAAAAGCCTCTTTTTGCACCAAGGAATGCCATAGACCACAATGCTTTAACTGCCGGATGGGTTATGAAAAAATTTGTATAATAGAAAATTTCATCTTTCCCTGCTTTTATCTCTTCTTTTGTTTCTTTAAGATTTTTTATAATATAATCAAAAGTAGAACCGGATTCATACTCTATAATAACAGACAAAGCTTTCCCTTCTTTTAAATCTTTTATTCCATTTATATCTTTCATATTTTTTATAAAATTTCTTTTTTCAAACTCATTATCAAATTTTATCCTTACTCTTGAATCGGTCTTAGATACTATTACCATTGGGCTCTCCAAAGCAATAATCTATAGCACATATAATATTTTCCATAATAGATATGTATATTTCTTTTATATTTAAAAGAGCCAAAACCTCTTTCATATTAGAAGGTTTTTCAAGAAGATATGTGATAATAACCCTTTCACTACTTTCTTTGATTTTATATAAAGTTTTATAATCTTTTTTTACAATTTCTATTATATCTTTCGATGAATTTTCAAAATCATACTCAATAAATCTGTTTATATTTTTTATTAATATCTCTGTCATCTTTTCAAAAGCAAAAAAATAAGTAACCGGTTCTTTTTCCTTTATCTTTTCAAGATATAATAAAATATCATTTAATTTATCTTTTATATTTTCTAAAAATTTAATTTTTAACTTATTTTCAATCTGTGAGCCTTTTAAAATTTCATCTAATCTTTTCTCTATTACAAAAATCTCATTTTCTACAATTTTTAAATCATTAGAATTTCTCAAATTTAAAAATGATTCTATGGAAAGAGCTATATTTTCTATTCCTTTTGTTATCAGCACCATCTCTTCCTGATTTTTCATAACAAATAACCTCCCTTAATAAAATAATTATACATTAAATATAAATAAATTGTGTTAAGGAAATATTAAGATTTTGTTAAGATTTTGTTAAAAACAATTTTTAAGAAAATTTAATCCACCTTTAATACTATCTTAATATTAGTTTGCTATAGTTTTTGCATAAAAATTGATTTTTGGAGGATATGATAAAATGAAGAGACTTAGATTTCCCCTTATTTTGTTTTTATTGTCCAATAGCTTCTATATGGTTTATGGGCAAGAGCCGGAAATAAAAGTTGAAGTAAAAGAAGGACAAGAAAAGGAAAAAGGCTCTAAATTGCCTGTAAAAAAAGAGAAGGAAGCAGCAAAAACTCAGACAACTTTTGAGAAAGAACAACTGGAAACAAGTGCAGGAGCCGGTGGAATAAATATATTCAAAGCAATAGAACTGTCTCCATCTTTATTTGTAGGCACAGATGATGCATACGGTCTTGGAGGTGGAACTGTCACTATTAGAGGTTTTACAAATGACCAGATAGGTATTGAGATTGATAATATGCCTTTAAATGATTCCGGTAATTATAATATATATCCACATGAATATATAGATGTTGAGAATTTAGAGTCAGCAACAGTAGAAAGAGGTGCTACAAACAAAACATCTCCATATTATGCAGATATAGGCGGGTCTATAAAATTAAGAACAAAACCACCAAAAAATAAATTCGGTGTATTTTATGATTTAAGATATGGCTCTTTTGGATTTAATAAAGAGTTTTTCAGAATAGATACAGGTTTGTTAAAAAGATTAAATCTAAAAGCATTTATATCTTTTTCACATACAGATGCTGAAAAGTGGAAAGGTCCGGGCAAATCTCCTCAGTATAGAGACCATATTACAATAGGTTTAGCTCAAAATTTTGATAGGTTTAGATGGGAGTTTTATTTTGATAACAACTCACAACTAAATTACTTTTATAGAGGTTTAACTTACAACCAAGCATTAGATTTAGATACATACAGAAGATTTGATTATGACCCTAATTTTTTAACCTCTCAGGGAAAAGTCAATGCTAATTATTATGGGTTTTATAAAAATCCATATACAAATAGGGAGTATAGAGCAAATATAGAAATAGATTTGTCTAAGAATATGATGCTTTCTATAAAACCATATTATTGGTGGGGAAGAGGAAGTGGTACTTCAGCAAGTTCTTCTGGAAACAATGTTTATTATTCTTACAATTATACAGATAGACCTGGGTTAATTACAAATCTATCTATTAACTTACCTATGAAATCAAAAATTGATATAGGTTATTGGTGGGAATATGCAGATTTAAAACAAGCAAAACCAAGCTTTCCTGTAAAAGTTAATCCAGATGGAAGCTATACATTACTTACAAATACAATTGGATATGGTTATATAGAAAGAACAAAAACATACACAAATACACCTTATACAAATATAACAGTTAAAAATTTAATGAATATGGTAGATATAACAGCAGGTTTTAAATATGCACAAATAAAGAGAGATTTTGACTATTATAATACAAAAGGTGTTCCTTATATAGATATGCAAAATTTATTTGATTATCCTTTAACTAAAAACAATAATTTATCATATTCAAGAACTTACAGAAAATTTTTACCATCTTTAAATATAGGGTTAAAAATAGATGAAAATATATATCCTTATTTTGCTTATGCCAGAAACTTTAGGGTTCCAAAAAATTATCTTGGAAGTTTTCCTGCTGGTGTAACTGCAGAACAGGTAGTAAATGCATTATCTCCTGAACTTTCAGATACTTTTGATTTAGGTGTAAGATTTGATTATGGAACAGTATATATTGTTCCGGCTGTTTACTATACAAAATATAAAGATCGTATTATTTACTTTACAGACCCAACAAACCCTTCAATAAGTTATCCTCAGAATGTGGGTAAAGTAGATGCTTATGGAGCAGAAATAGAAGTAGGTATGAGACCTTTAAGAAATTTATCTTTATATACATCTGCTTCATACAACATAGCAAAACTTAAAGAATCTAAATATTGTGGTTTATCATCAGCTTTAAAACAAGGTTGTATCAATATAGATGGCAATCAAGTTCCTAACACACCTAAATTTATGTATAAATTGGGTTTAAATTATGAAGATTTCGGAGTTAGTATAAAACCTACATTCCAATATATTTCTTCCAGATATGGAGACCTCACTAATAAACAACAGATAGGTGGTTATAGTATTGTTAATTTAAATATTTCTACTGATAGAGTTAGAGTTTTTAATAGAAAGGTGACTGCTTATGTAGATATTCAAAATTTACTTGATACAAAATATATAAGCAGAATAAGTGTTGGAGATACTTCCGGAACTTACTATGTCGGTGCTCCTTTCACAATAGCAGTTGGAATTAAGGGAGGATTTTAAATATGAACATTGATTTAAAGATATTACATAATTTTGTTTTCTTTGTTATGTTTATTATGTTTGTTATATCAAATTATGTGATTATATATAAATTTTTTCAGTTAAAAAATAAACCAAACTCAACCTTAGAAGAAAGATTTAATTTTATAAAAAATCTAAAAAAAGGAATGTGGTGGCTTGATTTTTCTGCCACCACTGCTCCACTTTTAGGTTTATTAGGAACTATTTTTGCCCTTATGGAAGCTTTCCAAAAACTATCAGCAAAAGGATTGTCAAGTTCAGGAGATATAACCGGTGCCATTGGCTTTGCTTTATTAGCTACAGCAATAGGTATAGTTTTATCCTTATGGAATTATCTATTTTTTAAAATGTTTCAAGATAGAATCTCTTCTTACAAAGAAGAAACAAAAAATATATTAATTGAGGAGATTTTAAATGAAGAATAAAAAGATATTACTTTTATCTTTAATGGAAGAAGATGAATATCAGAAAGAAGAAATTCAAATCATACCAACAATAGATGTTATGATGTTTCTTCTTGTTTTCTTTATTTTATATACATTAAATGTTATACCTTTATTTCAGCAAAAATTGGAAATACCATCTACCAAAACAGCAGAGCAACAAAACCTTAAAGAAGAAATTATAAAAATTTATATATCAAAAGATGGGGAACCGAAAATTGATAATAAAATAATAGGAATAAGTAGTATAGAAAATTACATAAAAGAAAATAAACAAAATATAAAAGGAATTTTAGTCATCACCGATAAAGGAGCAAAAGTAGAATCAGTTCTTAAAATAATAGATATAGCCAAATCTGAAGATATTACAAATATTGGTATAGCAAGCAATAAAGAGGGGCAGTAAGTATATGAATTTATATAACTATTCATTAGAAAATGATGATTATAAACATAAAACTATATCTTTCTTATTAGCTTTGTTATTTTCTATAATATCTTTATTTATCAGCTCAAAATTAAATTTTTCAATACATCCTTATGAAAAAGAGAGTAAGTCTGTAAAAATAACATTGGTAGAACTACCTTCAGAAAAGCCTTCTGAAAAGATAGAAAAACCATTACCTAAGATTAAGAAAAAAGAAAATATTAAACCGGTTAAGCCAAAACCTCAGGAACATATAAAAGAGCCTGTTATAGAGAATAAAAAATTGCCGGTTGAAGAAAAACCAAAAAAAGAAGAAAAACCGGAAGAAAAACCTGTTATTGAAAAGAAACCAGAAGAAACAGTTAAAAATATTGATATTAAACAACCAGCGAAGGAAGAACCAAAGCAGGAGATAAAGCAACCAGAAAATATACTAAAACCACAAGAAAAACATGAAAATAAACCGGAAATTAAACAAAGCTCACCAAATCCAAATCCTAATGAGCTTTCTCTTTATCTTTCTAAAATAAAGAGTATTGTAGAATCTAAGAAAAGTTATCCGGAAAGAGCAAAAAGATTTGGAATAGAAGGTGATGTTACTTTATCTATAAAAGTAGATTCAACAGGAAGAATTCTTTCTGTTGAGATTGTTAAATCTTCCGGTAGTCAAATCTTAGATGATGCCGCAATGGAAATTTTAAACAGGATAAAAAGTTTTCCACCACCACCCGGTAATAAAGATTTTAGCTTTAATTTAAATATAAACTACAAATTGGAGGAGTAAAATTGGTAACAAGAAGAGAATTTTTAGAGCTTTTGGGTATTTCAACAGCTTATTTATTAATACATCCTTATGTTGCTTTTGCAGGAGAGGATGATATATTTCCATCAGGAGTTGCAAGTGCAGACCCAACCAATGATAGTATAATCCTTTGGACAAGGATAAATCCTGAGGTTCATAAAAGATTAAATAAAAATCTAAAAGTTTATATTATAGATGATATACAAAAAAATCCGGATAAGGTTTTAAAAGAAAAGGCAATAAAAGAGTTTGAGATACCTGCAAATAAAATAACAGATATTGGTGATTATACAATAAAATTTAAAGTTAGTGGTTTAAAACCGGGAAAAACATATTTTTATATATTTGAGTATGATAATAGTAAAAAGATTGGAAGATTTAAAACTTTACCGACAGAGGTTGATAAATATCAATTTATCTTTGTAACATGTCAAAATTATGAAGATGGTTACTATCCTGCATTTAAATATATATCTGAAGAAGATGAGGCAGGTTTTGTTTTACATCTTGGAGATGCAATATATGAAAGAGTTTATGGAGCAAAAGTATCCGGAAGAAATATAAATCTTCCTTCAGGAAGTAAGTTTGCAATTTCCTTAGAAGATTACAGATATTTATATAAAAAATATTTATCCGATGAAAATTATCAGCTTGCAAGGGCTATGCAAACATTTATATATATATGGGATGACCATGAGTTTGCCAATGATTATTATTATAATTACGGAAAAGATTATTGGTATTCTCCATCTTTACCAAAAGAATTAAATGAAGACAGATACAAAAGTTTATTACTTAGAAAATATGCAGTTAAAGCTTGGTATGAATATATTCCTGCAGATGTTTCCTTAGATTTTAAAGGACATCCCCTTGAATGGATAAAGATTTATAGAGATTTCAAAATAGGAAATTTAGCAAATCTGATATGCTTAGATGAAAGAAGTTACAGAGAAAGCCAATGTCCTAAAAGATATCAATCAGTAGGTTGTTATACCCAATCTCAACATACAATGTTAGGTTTAGAACAAAAAAGATGGTTTTTTGATAAAGTTATAAATAATAAAAATAAATTTGGATGGAATATAGTTGCAAATGAAGTTCAATTTGTTAGTGGTAAGATAGATGGCTTTTATGGAAGCACAGATGCTTGGGATGGTTATATAGGGGAAAGGGAAGAAATATTAGATATATTAACTAAAAATGATATAAATAATATTGTAATGCTGACAGGAGATAGGCATGCATTCCTTGCAGCAGATATTCCAAATAGCTTTAAAGAAAATTATGATAAAGTTTTAGGTGCTGAATTTATGACAGGGGCTATAAGCTCAATAAATGCATCAGAAGCAGGCTGGTGGAAAAAAGATTTATCAAAATATAATAATGTTGACGAGATTTCACAGGCAGAAATTTCACAAAACCCATGGACTAAATTTTTAAATCAAAAAACATGGGGTTATTCTGTGCTTGAAATAGATAAAGAGAAGGTATCTTCTACATTTTATTCTGTAAATAAATATGAAAAAAATCCTCCTAAGGAGATATTGGCAAAATTCACATATAAAAGAGGAGAATCTATAAAAAGGGAAATTTAATAAACAGGCTCTTTTATGCCTGTTTCTTGATTTGGATTTAAAACCTTATGAACATATCTTTCTAAATCTCCTATGGCTTCTCTTCCTTTTA